>NZ_JAWSTH010000003.1:0-143547 GCF_033542075.1 Conexibacter stalactiti | reverse complement strand
GGCGCCCGGCCCCGCCGCGCCGCCGGCCGCCGCGTGCGCGCGCCGCCGCCGTGTGCGCCTGCCCTTCAGCGGCGGCCCGCTCGGCCGCTTCGGCCTGCTGCTGCTGATCGCGCTGCTGACGGTCGGCCTGCTCGGCCCGGCGCTGCCGATCGGCAGCCCGACCGACTCGGCCGGCCCGCGCCTCGCCGGCCCCTCCGGCGAGTTCCTGCTCGGCACCGACGAGCTCGGCCGCTCGCTGCTGCCGCGGATCGTCGAGGGGATCCGCGAGACGATCCTGATCGCGACCGTCGTCGTGCTCGTCGCGACCGTGATCGGCGTGATCGCCGGCTGCTTCGCCGCGCTCGCCGGGCGCCGCGCCGACGAGCTGATCGTGCGCGCCACCGACGTCGTCTTCAGCTTCCCCGTCTTCCTGATCGCGATCCTCGTCAGCGTCGTCGCCGGCCCCGGCCGGGCGGCGGCGATGGCGGCCGTCTTCGCCGTCACGCTGCCGACGATGGTGCGCGTCGTGCGCGCCGCCGCGCTGCCGGTCGTCGAGCGCGACTTCGTCGTCGCCGCCGAGGTCGCGGGCGCGAGCCGCTGGCGGATCATGCGCGTCCATCTGTTCCGCAACGTGCGCGGCGTCGTGATCGGCCAGGTCGCCTACGCGATCTCGCTCGGCATGCTGATCGAGGGCGGGATGAGCTTCCTCGGCCTCGGCGTGCAGGCGCCGGCCGCGTCGCTCGGCTCGCTCGTCGGCTCCGGCCGCCTCTACCTCACGATCGAGCCGACCTACGCGCTGCTGCCCGGCGTCGTGCTCGGCCTCGCCGTGCTGGCCTTCAACCTCGTCGGCGACGCGCTGCGCCGCGAGACCGACCCGACCCTCGACCGGGAGCAGGCGTGATGCCCTATCTGGAGGCTCGCGACCTCGTCGTCGAGTACGCGACGCGCCACGGCGCCGTGCGCGCGCTCGACGAAGCGTCGCTGACGGTCGACGCCGGCGAGGTCGTCGGCGTCGTCGGCGAGTCCGGCTCGGGCAAGAGCACGATCGGCACGGCGCTGGCGCGGCTGCTGCCCGGGAACGCGCGGATCGCCGGCGGCGACGTGCGCGTCGACGGTGTCTCGCTGCTGGAGATGGGCGACGACGAGCTGCGCGCGCTGCGGCGCGACCGCCTCGGCTTCGTCTTCCAGGACCCGATCGGCACGCTCGATCCGACCGCGCGGATCGGCCGCCAGCTGCGCTGGGTGCTCGGCAAGGGCACGAGCGACGCGACGCTCGCGGCGCAGCTGGAGCGGGTGCGGCTGAGCGATCCCGAGCGCGTCCTGCGCGCCTTCCCGCACCAGCTGTCGGGCGGGATGGCGCAGCGCGTCTCGATCGCGCTGGCGCTGGCGCGCGAGCCGCGCGCGGTGATCGCCGACGAGCCGACCGCCTCGCTCGACGCCTCCGTCCGCGGCGAGATCCTCGAGCTGCTGGTCGGGCGCACGCGCGAGGCCGGCGCGGCGCTGATGCTGATGAGCCACGACCTGCGCGCGGTGCGCCGCTGGTGCACGCGCGTGGCGGTCGTCTACGGCGGCCGGGTCGTCGAGACGGCGCCGGCCGAGCGGCTGTTCGCCGCGCCGCGCCATCCGTACACGCGCGCGCTGCTGGAGGCGGCGCCCGGCGCCGAGCGACCGGGCGAGCGGCTGAGACCGATCGCCGGCATCCCGCCGGTGCTGCGCGGCGAGTTCGGCGGCTGCGCCTTCGCCGCCCGCTGCGCCTGCGCGGTGGAGGCGTGCACGGCGCAACGGCCGCCGCTGGCGCGGCTTGACGACGACGGCGCTGCTCAGCCCGACCATGAGGTGCTCTGCCATCTGGCCACGGTCGCCACCCCGCCGCGGAAGGAGCGCGTCGCATGACCCCCGTCCTCGAACTGAGCGACGTCAGATTCGACTACGTCGCGGGACCGGCGTGGGCGCGCAGACGCGTGCCGGCGCTGCATGGCGTCTCGCTCGTCGCGGGGCGCGGCGAGACGGTCGGCCTCGTCGGCGAGTCGGGCTCCGGCAAGTCGACGATCGGCAAGCTCTGCCTCGGGCTGCTGAGACCGCAGCAGGGCGCCGTCATGTTCGACGGCAGACCGCTGGACCGCCGCGCGCTGCGCGGCCGCTTCTCGGTCGTGCTGCAGCATCCGCAATGGTCGCTGGACCCCCGGCTGACGGTCGGCGCCTCGGTCGAGGAGCCGCTCGCGATCGTCGGTGACGGCAGCCGCCCGGAGCGGCGTGAGCGGGTCGCGGCGATGCTGGCGGAGGTCGGCCTCGACCCCAGCTTCGCCGACCGCTACCCGGCTGAGCTGTCGGGCGGCCAGCGCCAGCGCGCGTCGGTCGCGCGGGCGCTCGTGACCGAGCCGCGCTTCGTCCTGTTCGACGAGGCCGTCAGCGCGCTCGACGTCTCGATCCAGGCGCAGATCCTCAACCTCATCCGGCGGCTGCAGGAGCAGCACGGCTTCGCCGCGCTGTTCATCTCCCACGACCTCGCCGCGACCCGCTACGCGGCCGACCGCATCGTCGTGATGCGCGGCGGCGAGATCGTCGACGAGGGCACCGCCGCCGCCTTCTACGAACCCTCGACGCACCCCTACACGCGCGCGCTCCAGCGCGCGAGCGAGATCTAAGGACCCCCACATGACCCCACTGATCGACGGCATCCGCATCGGCCACTGGACCGACCTCGACGCCGCCACCGGCATGACCGTCTTCCTGCTGCCGGAGGGCAACGTGACCGCCGCCGAGGCGCGCGGCCAGAGCACGGGGACGCTCAACATCCCCGTCTTCGAGCCGCAGGGGGCCGCCGACCAGGCGCACGCGATCGTGCTGACCGGCGGGACGGTCTTCGGCCTCGAGGCGGCGGCGCACGTGCCGATCGCGCTCGCCGGCGAGGGGATCGGCACGAGAACGGTCGACGGGCCCGTGCCGATGGTGCCGGCGGCGGTCGTCTACGACATCCACATCGGTGACTACGCCTGGCCGACGGCGGAGTCGGCGCGCGCGGCGATCGCCGCGGCGGTGCCGGCCGGCGAGGAGGAGAGAGGCACGGTCGGCGTCGGCACCGGCGTGCTGACCGGCTCGGCGCTCGACGCGCGCAGCTCGACGAAGGGCGGTTTCGGCCGCGCCCACAAGCTGACGGCGCAGGGCGCGACGATCGCCGCGTGGGCGGCCGTCAACCCGGTCGGCGACGTGATCGGCGAGGACGGCCAGGTGCTCGCCGGCCTGCGCCGCGGCGGCAGATTCGCCGGCGTCGCCGACTTCCTCTGCAACGACCCGGATCCCGAGCTGGACTGGGGTCACGCGACGACGCTGGTGGTCGTGGCGACCGACGCGAAGCTGCCCAAGCGCGAGACGTGGCGGCTGGCGCAGGCCGGCCACAACGGCATCGCGCACGCGATCTCGCCGTGCGCGACGGGGCTCGACGGCGACACCGCCTTCGCCGTGGCGACCGGCAGAGTCGAGGTCAGATCGGCGCTGGCGCTGGAGGCCGTCGCGGCCGAGGTCGTGACGGCCGCGATCCGCGACGCGGTGCGCTCGGCGAGCGGCCTCCACGGGATACCGTCGGCGAGCGAGCTGGCGCGAGTCCTCGCCTAGGGCACGTCCCAGTCGAAGCGGTGCGTGTGGATGTCGAGGTAGACGAGCGACTCGACCCCGCGCACCCCGTCGATCGGCTTGATCGCGTCCTCGACGAGGTCGAGCAGCTCGTGCGGCTCGCGGCAGACGACCTCGACGAGCAGGTCGTAGACGCCGCTGGTGAGCACGACGTAGATCACCTCGTTCAGCTCGGAGACGCGGTCGGCGACGGCGCGCAGGTCGCCGTCGGCTCTGATCCCGAGCATCGCCATCAGCGGCAGCCCGAGCGCGAGCGGGTCGGTCACGCCGACGACTCTCAGCACCTCCAGGTCGATCAGCCGCTGGACGCGCTGGCGCGCGGCGGGCGCCGAGAGCCCGACCTGCGGGCCGAGCTGCGCGTACGACATCCGCCCGTCGCGCTGGAGCGCGCGGAGGATCGTCTTGTCGGTCGCGTCGAGCGTGACCTGGGCGCGCGGTCTGCGTGGCGTGCCCATCCTCACACCCCCGCCGAGAGGCCGAAGTCGATCGACATGTTGGCGCCCGTGATCGGCGCCGCGGCGGGCTGCGCGAGGTACCAGATCAGCTCCGCGACCTCCTCGGGCCGCGTGAAGCGCGCGGCTTCCCTCTGCGGGTAGGCGTCGAGCAGCGCGCGCCGGTAGCCGTCGGGGTCGCCGCCGCCGTACGCGTCGGCCTGGTGGGCGAGCATCGGCGTCTCGACGTCGCCGGGGCAGACGGCGTTGACGCGGATCCCCCGCGGCGCCAGTTCGAGCGCCAGCGCGCGCGTGAGGTTGGAGACGCCGCCCTTGGAAGCGCAGTAGACGGCTGCCCCGTTGTTGCCCTGGATGCCGGCGTCGGAGGAGAGGTTGACGATCGAGCCGCCCGCCGCCCGCGCCCCGGCCGCGCCCTCCGCACCTTCCTGCGCCGCGCCCACCGCGCCCTCCCCCGCCGCGAGCACCGGCGACTTTTGGTCGCTCAGCGACCAAGACTCTCCGCTGCTCGCGCGCGCGAGGTGCGGGATCGCGGCGGCGGCGAGGAAGAAGAGGCCTTTCAGGTTGACGTCGAGCACCCGCTCCCACTCCTCCTCGCGCGTCTCCTCGGCCGGGCCCTCCGTCCAGACGCCGGCGGCGCTGACGAGGCAGTCGAGCCGCCCGGTCGCGGCGACCGCGGCCGCGACGATCTCGTCGCAGGCCGCCTTCGTGCGCAGGTCGCCGGCAGCGACGACCACGCGGTCGCCACTCGCGCCGCCGTCCGGCGCGCGGCCGCCACTCGCGCCGCCGTCCGGCGCGCGGCCGCCGTCGGCCGCGACCCGCTCGACGCCTCCCAGCTCAGCCGCGACGGCGTCGAGGCGCTCCCCCGGCAGGTCGCTGAGCGCAACGCGCCAGCCGCCGGCCACGAACCGCCGTGCCGCGGCGGCGCCGATCCCGCCGGCCGCGCCGCTGATCAGGACGACCGGCGCGACCGCGTCAGCGCCCGGAGCCCCCGGGCTCGCACCCGACGCCCCCGCGCCCGGAGCCCCACCCTCATGCGGCGACGACATGCTTCTCCTCTGCGATCGAGTTGGCGCCGTCGACGACGATCAGCTGCCCGGTCAGGTACGAGACGGCCGGCGCGGCGAGCAGCGCGACGACGGCCGCGATCTCGTCGGGCGTGCCGGGGCGGCCGGCCGGGGTCGCGGCGCCCATCGCCAGCTCGCGCTCGGTCGAGGAGGGCGTGGCGATCCAGCCGGGCGCGACGGCGTTGACGGTCACGCCGCGCGCGGCTGTCTCGACCGCGAGCGCGCGCGTGAGGCCGACCATGCCGGCCTTCGCGGCGTGGTAGGCGGCGTCGCCGGGATAGGCGTTGACGGCGCCCGAGGTCGAGGCGACGTTGACGACGCGGCCGCGGCCGGAGTCGAGCAGCGCCGGCAGCGCGGCGCGCGTGACGTTGAACGCGGTCGTCAGGTTGCGGTCGAGCGCCGCGCGCCATTGCGCGTCGCTGGTGCCGGCCAGCTCGGCCGGCTGCTCGGGGTCGGTGACGGCGGTCATGCCGGCGTTGTTGACGAGCACGTCGAGGCGACCGAAGCGCTCGATCGCGGCCGCGACCAGCGCCACCGCCTGCGCGGGATCGGTCAGGTCCGCGACGAAGCCGAACGCCGCGTTCGCGCCGAGCCCCGCGTCCGCATCGCCCGCGTCCCCGCCACACGCGCCACCCCCCAACTCTCCCGCCCGCTCGTGTGCGCGCTCGGTCGTCGAGGTGACGACCACGCGCGCGCCGAGCGCGGCGAGCCGCCGCGCGCAGGCGAAGCCGATCCCGTCGCGGCTGCCGGCGCCGGTGACGATCGCGACGGCGCCGCCGAGGTCGACGCCGCTCACGCCACCAGCTCCCCGACGGCGGCCGCGAAGACCTCGTGGTGACGGTCGACGTCGGCCGCGGTCGTCGCGGGCGACATCAGCGCCATCGCGTGGAAGGGCGTCAGCAGGATGCCGCGGTTGGCGAGGTAGACGTGCAGGTAGTCGTCGAGCTCAGGCTGGTGTGCGGCGGCCGACTCGCCGCCGTTGCGCGGCGCGGGGCTGGCGAAGCGGTACTCGGCGCGCGCGCCGAGCTGCTGGATCGACCACGGCAGCCCATGCTGCTCGACGATCCCGCGAACGCCGTCGGCGAAGCGGGTGGCGAGCGCGGTCATCCCCTCGAACGCCTCGTCGGTCAGCACCTCTTCGAGCGTCGCGCGCATTGCCGCGACGGAGATCGGGTTGCCGGCGAGTGTGCCGCCGACGCCGCCCATGTCGACGAGGTCCAGCTCGGTGTGGCGGGCGATCTCGGCGGCCAGCTGCTCGGAGAGGCCGTAGGCGCCGCAGGGGATGCCGCCCGCGAGCGCCTTGCCGATCGTGAGAACGTCCGGTTCCAGCCCCCACGCCGCGGTCGCGCCGCCGGGACCGGCGGAGAAGGTGTGCGTCTCGTCGTTGATCAGGAGCGTGCCGTGGCGGCGGGTCAGCTCGCGCACGCCCTCCAGGTAGCCGGGCTCGGGCAGCACGATGCCGATGTTGGTCAGCGCCGGCTCCATCAGCACGGCGGCGACGTCGCCGTGGGCCAGCTCGCGTTCGAGCCGCTCGAGGTCGTTGTACTCGGCGACGCGGCTGGTCAGCGTCACATCGCAGGGCGCGCCGACGTTGCCCTCACGGCTCGCCGCCTCGCCGTCGGACCCGACGACGATCAGCGACTCGTCGACCGAGCCGTGGTAGCAGTAGGAGTTGACGAGGATCTTCGGGCGGCCGGTGATCGCGCGCACGAGCCGGATCGCCCAGCGGTTGGCGTCGGTGGCGGTCAGCGAGAAGCTCCAGTACGGGAGGCCGAAGCGCCGCGCCAGCTCGGCGCCGACCCAGGCGGCGTCCTCGGTCGGCAGCATCGCGGTCGCGCCGCCCAGCTCGGCGTAGCGGCGCTGGACGGCGGCGACGGTCGGCGCGGGCGAATGGCCGGCCATCGCGCCGGTGTCGCCGAGGCAGAGGTCGACGTACTCGTGCCCGTCGAGATCCCACACGTGCGCGCCCCGTGCCCGGTCGAGGTAGAGCGGATGGGCGCCGGCGGTCTTGTTCATCCACGTCATCGGCACGCGGCCGAAGAGGTGGTCGGCGGCCGCGTACGCCGCGCCTGAGCGCGGATTGCGCGCCGCGAACGCGTCCCGCTCACGCGCGAGCAGAGATTGGAGGCGGGTGGTGGAGATCACGTCGACCTGACTTTCCATTCGATGACATCAGCCATCAAATCGAAAGCAATGCGTGATTTCAACTTTCGTTTCGATTGCCCTGTGCGCACCGCAGCGCTCCGCCGCGCCTTCGCCTCCCAGCGAGCGCGTCGCGCCGCGGTGCGCCCTACGTCAAGGTCCGCGCCCTCAGCTCAAGGTCGTGTCGCATCTGTCGCAGCGACCGGCGACGACCGGCGATCCCGCCGCGCCGTCGGCATACAGAGGCCGCAGCGCGCCGTCACACAGCGGGCACGCCACGGCGACCTGAGCGGTGAGCCCCTCCCACGCCCCGACGAGCATGTCGTCGAGCGTCGGCTCACCGCCCACGCCGTCGTGCACGTGCCCGGCACCACCGGCGTCGACCTGGTCGACCTCCGCCTCCCGCTCGCGCAGCAGCCGTCGCTCCAGTCCAGCCGGCCGGTCGTGCGCCGGCGCGGCCGGCCCGTCGAGCAGGTCGAACAGCGACGGCGGACGTTCGACGCGATCTGCCACGACCGCCCCCATCACATGCTCCGCATGAGGCCGATGACCTTCCCCAAGATCTGGACCTCCTTGGTGCGGATCGGCTCCATCGTCTCGTTCTCCGGCTGGAGGCGGATGTGATCCGTCTCCTGGAAGAAGCGCTTGACGGTCGCCTCCTCGCCGACGAGCGCGACGACGATCTCCCCGTCCCGCGCCGTCTCCTGTCTGCGCACCACGACGAGATCGTCCGGCAGGATGCCGGCGTTCTTCATCGACTCGCCGCGCACGCGCAGGAGGTACTCGCCCTCCTCGCCGCCCGCGACCGCCGGGGTCTCGATGTAGTCCTCGATCTCCTCCTCGGCGAGCACCGGCTGGCCGGCCTGGACCTGGCCGACGAGCGGCAGGCCGGCGGGCTTGACGATGTTCTTGATCCCGTCGACGGCCTTGTCGAGCAGTTCGATCGCGCGCGGCTTCGACGGATCACGCCGCAGCAGGCCGACCTTCTCCAGGTTGGCCAGATGGGCGTGCACCGTCGAGGACGAGGCGAGGCCGACGGCCTTGCCGATGTCGCGCACCGTGGGCGGGTACCCGTGCCTGGACGAGTACTGCTTGATGAACTCGAAGATCTCCTGCTGGCGCTTCGTGAGGTCCACCATCAGGCGACTGACTCCTCGTTGCTTGGGGTCGAGACGAACATGTGTTCGACAATGATACGCACGCCCCGGACGGACACCAAATCCGCGACCGACGGCAGCACGCGCCACGGGCTCGCCCCTGGCTATACTGCGCGTCCCCACGCGGTCGTGGCGGAATTGGTAGACGCGCAAGGTTGAGGGCCTTGTGGGGGATAACCCCGTGGAGGTTCGAGTCCTCTCGACCGCACTGTGAGCAGCATCAGGAGGCCCCGCGAGAGCGGGGCCTTCGTCGTTCTGCGCGGTCTCAGGCGCTGGCGGAGACCATGACGCGCTCGCCTACGCCCCGCCGCAGCGTCGCAGATGGCGCTCGTGCGCATCGCGCCGCTCGTCCGCGTGGCGCCGGCGCTCCTGCTCATAGGCCGCGACACCGCCGTCGCCGGCGGCCCGCACGCGCACGGCGTGCGCCCTCCGGATCGCCGCCCAGCGGCCGATCGGCTCCGTGGCACGCCGTCGATCGCGCAGGCCGGCGACGACGCTGCCGAGCCAGCCGACGCGCGGCGGGCGAGCCGGCGGCGGGCCGAGCGGCGGCGGCGTGAAGACGAGACCCCGGCGCCGCGCGACCGGCCAGGTCGTGCGGTCGCCGTTGGTCAGCACCGTCACGACGTCGTAGGCGCCCCGCTGCCGACGGCTGCCACGCAACACGAACAGCATCCACTCGCCCACCTGCAGATAGCCGTCGGCGGCGTTGGACGAGCGATACCACGACGGCGGCTCCCGCAGCGCCCGCCCCTCCTGCAGCAGCAGGTCGCGGGCGATCGGCTCGATCTGGCGCCGCGCACCCTGTCCGACCCCGGAGCGCTCGGCGAAGCGCTCGATCGCGTGGTCGGTGAAGCCGACGACGCCGAGCAGCTTGCGATCAACCAGCACGGCACGGCGCGACATCGCCACGATCGTAGCGCCGCGGCGCCACCGTCGAGCCTCGCCCTGCACGCCAGCGCCCACCGCGCCCACCGCGCAGGACACCACCTCCCCGCGTGGAATCCCTCGCCTGCGATGGACCCCCTCATCTCTCAGGAATGGCTCGCCGCGCGACTCGAAGAGCCGCGGCTGCGCATCGTCGACTGCCGCTTCACGCTCGGCGATCCCGCGGCCGGACGGGCCGCGTACGAGCGCGGGCACATCCCCGGCGCCGCCTTCCTCGACCTCGACGCGGACCTCTCGTCACCCCCGGCGACGCCCGACCCGGCCGGGCCTCGACGCGGCCCGCTCGGAGGGCGTCATCCGCTGCCCGACCTCGACCGCTTCGCCGCCTCCGTGCGCCGCGCGGGGATCGGCAGCGGCACGACCGTCGTCGCGTATGACGACGCGATGAGCGGCGGCGCCGCGCGGCTGTGGTGGCTTCTGCGCCACTGCGGCTTCGACGACGCCGCCGTGCTCGAAGGAGGGCTCGCCGCCTGGGAGGGGCCATTGCGCACCGGCGGCGAGCCTCCCCGAGCGGCCGGCGACTTCAAGCCCAGCCGCGTCCGCGACGACGTCGTCACCGCCGAGCAGATCGCCGCCGACGTGGCGAAGCCGCCGCAGGAGCGCGAGCTGCTGCTGCTCGACGCGCGCGCCCCGGAGCGCTTCCGCGGCGAGGTCGAGCCCGTCGACCCGGTCGCCGGCCACATCCCCGGCGCGCGCAACGTGCCGCTCGCCAGCGCCTTCCCGCCACCCGCCGACCCCGCCGCGCTGATCGGCATCGGCACCGGCGACGACGCGCGAGCGCGCACGCTCGTCGCCTCGTGCGGCTCGGGCGTGACGGCGACCGGCCTGGTTCTCGCGCTGACCGCCGCGGGCCGCGACGATGTGAAGCTCTACGCAGGTTCGTGGAGCGATTGGGTCGCTCGAGGTCTGCCCGTCGAGAGCGGCGACGTGCCGAACGGGATCTCGGGGTAGGCTCGGCGATGGTGAGCGACGAGCTCAGACAGCTGCGGGAGGAGCTGGCGCACCTGCGGGCGGAGCTGGCCCTGCGTGAGCGCGAGGCCGCGGAGCGCGCGCAGGAACTGCGCCGCTACGCCGACCGGCTGCGCCGCGCCTCCGAGCGCGAGCACATGCGGGCGCTCGAGCTGCGCCGCTCCTACGAGGCGACCGTCAGGGCGCTCGCCGACGCCGTCGAGGCGCGCGACGCCTACACCGGCAAGCACGCCGAGCGGGTCGCCGCCTACGGGCTCGCGCTGGCGCGCGCCTGCGGGATGCGCGTCGACGAGCCGCACATCGAGTTCGGCTTCCTGCTGCACGACATCGGCAAGGTCGCGATCTCCGACGCGATCCTGCACAAGCCGGGCTCGCTGACCGCGCCGGAGATCGACGTGATGCGGCAGCACCCGGTGATCGGCGACGAGATCGTCAGCGGGATCGACTTCCTCAGCGAGGCCCGCCACGTCGTCCGCTCTCATCACGAGCGCTGGGACGGCACCGGCTACCCGGACCGTCTCGCGCGCGACGAGATACCGCTGGCGGCGCGCGTCTTCTCGGTCGCCGACACCTTCGACGCGCTCACGAGCGACCGCCCGTACCGCCGCGCGTCGTCGTTCGCCGATGCCCGCGCGGTGATCGCGCAGGGCGCCGGCACGCAGTTCGACCCGGACGTCGCCGAGATCTTCACGGCGATCCCGGACGAGGCGCTCGAGCAGATCCGCTGCGCGCTCGTCTAGAGCGCGCGTCCCTCACAGCAAGGCAGGCGGGCGCAGAGGCGCCCGCCGAACCGCCGCGCTCAGCCGAGTCGCAGCAGGATTATCGTGTTGATCGCGAAGGCGACCGCGAAGCCGAGCGTCCAGCGGTTCAGGTTGCGCTCGACGAGCGAGCCGCCGCCGAAGGGACCGGAGCCGGTGCCGACGCCGAAGGCGCCGGAGAGGCCGGTGTCTCTGCCCGAGTGCATGAGGATCAGCAGCACGAGGACGACGGCGATGAAGACCTGGAGTATCGACAGGAGCGTGTACATGGCTCAGCGCATCCTAGCCGACGCGCGCATCCGAGCGCGTCGCGTCGGTCGCGGCGTCGTCGGCCGGTGACGCCGCGTCGCCAGGCGCGTCGGCGGCGTCCGCTCTCGACGCGCCTCTCGTGTCCGCCTCCGCGGCCGGCTTGAGCGCGTCGATCCGCCGCAGCAGCTGGATCGCCTCGGCGCGCAGCGCGCGGTCGAGCGCGCGGTGGTCCTCCTTCGACAGCTTGCCGGTGCGGAAGTCCATCTCGGCGTCGCGGATCTCGCGGTACTTCGCCTCCTTGGCGGCCTCCAGCTCGGCCAGCTCGGCCGCCTCGCGGCGCTCGGTCTCCTCGATCCGGCCACGCCGCAGCGGCATGCCGACGACGACGACCACGCCCGCCAGCACGGCGAGCACGAGCAGGAACTCGAGCACCTTCACGCGACCGCCTCGCTCAGCTGCGCGCCAGGTCGCGGGCGAGCCGCGCGGCGTAGGTCGCGGTGACGCGGCGGCGCGCCGTCGCGGGCGCTGGCCAGAGCGCGATCGCCCCGCCGCAGAAGGTGATGATCGCGCCGATCCAGATCCACGTCGCCATCGGCGAGACGATCATGCGGAAGTCGGCCGTCCACGGTCTGTCGACCCAGCGCTCGGAGAGGCCGGCGACCGCCTGGTCGCGCAGCACGAACAGCTGATCGATCGCGGCCTGGTCGGGCGTGCCGTCTCTCAGCGCCGCTCTCATCGCGGTGGCGAACGTTCTGTTGCCCTCCTCGATGATTCTCTCCATCGGCAGCAGATCGGGGTTGATGACCGTCCAGATGTCGCGCCCGAAGCCGGCGCGCAGACCGACCTCGCTCTCAGCCTCGCCCTGGAAGAAGCGGCCGAGGATGCCGAGCGAGGGATCCTGCGAGGGGTAGAAGCCGCGCGACGTTCTCAGCGTCGCGACGTGCTTGTCGTCCTTGGAGACGTCGAGCACCGCGCCGAAGACGATCTTCTCCGGCAGCGCCTCGGAGTAGCCGCGCATGTATCTGACGTCGAAGCCGTCGATGCTCGTCTGCTGGCCCGGTCTCAGCGCGACGTCCTTGGAGTGCTCGAACGACGACGAGACGGCGACGCCGAACAGCAGGATCGCGAAGCCGGCGTGGACGATGTAGCCGCCGTAGCGGCGGCGGTTGCGACGAATCAGCGAGACGAACGCCAGCGGCGCCTTCTCCGTCGACATCGCCTGCCGCGCGCGCGTGCCGCGGAACAGCTCCTGGCCGACGCCGGCGAGCACGAACGCGACGAGCCCGGTGAAGACGATCGCCTTCGGCTCCTCCCACGCCCCCGAGACGAACGAGAGCGCGATCAGCGTGAAGATCCCCGTCGCGACCGGGAAGGTGAAGTTGCGGCGCAGGTTCGCGGCGGTCGCGCGACGCCACGAGATCAGCGGCCCGATCCCGATCAGCGCGACGAGCGCGAACGCGACCGGCGTGATGTAGCGGTCGAACCACGGCGGCCCGACCGACGCCTTCGTGCCCGTGACCGCCTCGGAGATGAGCGGGAAGAAGGTGCCCCAGAAGATCACGAAGCAGAGCGCGAGCAGGAGGATGTTCTGGAGGATGAAGGCGGCCTCGCGCGACAGCAGCGAGTCGAGCGAGTGCTCCGACTTGAGCGACTCGCGGCGCCAGACGACCAGCCCGATCGAGCTGATGATCATGATCCCGATCAAGATGAGGAACGGCACGCCGAGCGTCGAGGCGCCGAAGGCGTGGATCGAGTCGAGGATCCCCGAGCGCACGAGGAAGGTGCCCATGATCGCGAGCGTCCCGGTCGCGAGGATCAGCGACGCGTTCCAGACCTTCAGCATCCCGCGCTTCTCTTGGATCATGATCGAGTGGATGAACGCGGTGCCGGTCAGCCACGGCATCAGCGAGGCGTTCTCGACCGGGTCCCAGGCCCAGTAGCCGCCCCAGCCCAGCTCGGTGTACGACCAGCGCGCGCCGAGCACGATGCCGATCCCGAGAAACAGCCAGGCGGCGAGCGCGAAGCGGCGCGTGCCCTGGATCCACTCGGCGTTCAGTCTGTTGGCGACGAGCGCGCCGATCGCGAACGCGAACGGGATCGAGAAGAGCGTGTAGCCCGAGTAGAGCGCCGGCGGGTGGAACATCATCGCCGGGTGGCGCAGCAGCGGGTTGAGGCCGGTGCCCTCGGCCGGGACCGAGGCGAGCGTGCCGAAGGGGCTCTCTCTCCACACGATCAGCAGCAGGAAGAAGGTCGCGAAGCCGGCCAGCACCGCCTGCGCGTACGGCGCTATCTCGCGCAGGCTGCGGCGCGTCAGGTAGAGCACGAGGCTCGACCACAGCGACAGCAGCCAGACCCACAGCAGCAGCGAGCCCTCCTGCGAGGACCAGACGGCGGTCGCCTTGTAGAAGGTCGGCGTCGTCGTGCTGGAGTGCGAGGCGACGAGCGCGTAGGAGAAGTCCGAGCGCAGGAAGGCCGCTTCGAGGATCGCGAACGCGAGCGTCAGGACCCCGGCGAGCGCGTAGATCGCGCGGCGGCCGGAGTCGACGAAGGCGCGACGGCGCGTGACGCCGCCGTAGATCGAGGCGCCGATCGCGTAGATCGCGACCGCGAAGGCGAGCATCGTCAGCGCTCTGCCGACGGTCGCCATCAGCGCGTCTCCGGTCCGCGGTGGGAGTGCATCAGGTCGACGGCGCGGTTCTCAGAAGCTCTTCGGGAGCGCCTCTGGGAAGTCTCTCGGGCGCGACCTGGAACTTCGACGGGCACTTGGTCACCATCGAGTCCTTCTCGGCGATGAAGAGCGTGTTGGTGCTGTCGGTCAGCCCGCCTCTGCCGAGCTGGACCTTGACCATCACGCCGCGGCCCTCGCGGAAGGGGTCCGGGACGAGGCCGGTGTAGCGGACTCTCGCCGACACTCTTCTGTGCGGGTCGAGGATGCGGAACCACAGCACGCCGTCCTCGCGTCTGACCGAGTTCGGCGCGACGGTGCCCGCGAGCGTGTAGGTCTCACCGGCGACCGCGCTGGTCAGCAGCTGACCAGCGGTCTTCTCGTCACTGCCGGCGCTGAAGCTGGTGTAGACGAGCGCGCTGGCGAGCAGCAGTGCCGCCGTTGCTGCGACGACGAGGCGGATCCGGCGTTTGCGGCTGGGGTCCATCGAACAGCCAGTATCGCAGGACTCGCGTCGCGACCGCCTGACACCCCCTCCCCAGCGTCCGCGCCAGGACGTGAGGGTTTTCGCTCAAGAACGCGAAACAAACCGCCGATCCCACTGTTAAAGATCATGACCGTGCACCTCCGACAGCCCCGCATCTCGAAACGCCCACGGACGGGCCGCGGACTCCAACCGGCAGCAGCGGCGGCGATCGCCGTCTCGCGCACGCCGGCCGAGCCCCCGCAGCACCGCGAGCGGCGTGCCGACGGGCCCGAGGACCGCGCGCTCTACCACTGCCACTGCGGCTACGTCTTCCAAGCCGCCGTGTCGACCAGCGTCGGCTGCCCGCACTGCGGCACCGCGCAGGCCTGGTAGCGCGAGCGCCCCGCCCTACGCCCGCGCCGCGTCGATCGCCGGCGTGATCAACGCGACCGTGCGCGCGACCAGCTCGTCGCGCGGCACCTCGGGATGGCGGTACCACCAGCTCGCGAGGCCGTGTATCGCCGACTTCAGCAGCTCGGCGAGGATCAGCAGCTGACGGTCGCGATGCGGATGCCCGCCGAAGATCGTCGGATCCTGCCCCAGCGAGGCGCTGAGCGCCTGCGCGACACGTTCCTCCAGCCGCGCGACGATCTCGGCGACCTCGGTCGTCCCCTGGACCTCGAGGAACAGCAGCCGGCAGGCGTCGGGGTACTCCTCGACGAAGCCGAAGAAGGCGTCGATCGCGGCCTGGACGCGGTCGCCTTCGGGCAGCGGCGCGATCGCGTCGGCGATCAGCGTGTCGATGTCGGCGCGGATCGTGTCGAGCAGGACGGTGTACAGCTCGCGCTTGGAGGCGAAGTGGTCGTAGACGACCGCCTTCGAGATTCCCGCCGCGGCAGCGATCCCGTCCATCGACGCGGCGTGGTAGCCGCGCTCGGCGAACAGCCTCACGGCCGCCGCCAGGATCAGCTCGCGGCGCTGCGACGCGGGCAGCCGCCTGCGCTCGGCGGTCGGCGGCGCTGCCGGGACGGCCCCTGGAATCCAGTTGGTCACGCCGCGATTCTTACCGACGGGGACGACGGACCGGAATTCGGCTGCTAGTGCTCAGACCTGGCGCGCTCAGCAAACCAGTCCAGCGCAGCCGGATTGGCCAGCGCGTCACGGCTGGCGGCGCGCTCCGGCGGGGTGCCGGTGAGGATCCGCTTGACCGGCACCTCCAGCACCTTGCCCGACAGCGTTCGTGGCACCTCGGCGATCTGCTCGACGGCGTCGGGCACGTGGCGCGGCGAGCAGTCGGAGCGGATCCGTCCGCGGATCGCGGCGGTCAGCTCGTCGTCCAGTCTCAGCCCGGGCCGCAGCACGACGAACAGCTCGATCCAACCGTCGGTGCCGGGCTTGGGCAGGTCGACGACGAGCGCGTCGACGACGTCGTCGAGCGCCAGCACCGAGCGGTACAGCTCCGCGGTGCCCATGCGGATCCCGCCGCGGTTGATCGTCGAGTCGGAGCGGCCGGAGATGATCGCCGTCCCGCGCGCGGTGATCTCGACCCAGTCGCCGTGGCGCCAGACGCCGGGGAACATGTCGAAATACGAGTCCCGGTAGCGGCTTCCATCCGCGTCGTTCCAGAGGAACAGCGGCATCGACGGCAGCGGCTCGGTCAGCACCAGCTCGCCGACCTCGCCGATCACCGCTCTGCCGTCGGCGTCGAACGCCTCGACCTTCGCGCCGAGCGCGCGCGCCTGCAGCTCGCCGCGGTAGACCGGCAGCGTCGGCACGCCGCCGACGAAGGCCGAGCAGACGTCGGTCCCGCCCGAGGTCGAGAACAGCCACGTGTCGGCGCCGAGGTGGCGGTAGACCCACTCGAAGCCCTCCGGCGCCAGCGGCGAGCCGGTCGAGCCGACGGCGTGCAGGTGGCTGAGGTCGTGCGCGGCGCCGGGCGCGATCCCGTCCTTCATGCACGCGGCGATGTAGCTGGCGCTCGTGCCGAACGTGGTGACGCCCGCGTCCTCGGCGAGCTGCCACAGGCGGTCGAGCGACGGATAGCCGGGATTGCCGTCGTAGAGCACGATCGAGGCCGGCGTCAGCAGCACGCCGACGAGAAAGTTCCACATCATCCAGCCGGTCGTCGTGAACCAGAAGACGCGATCGTCGGCCTGCGCGTCGAGGTGCAGGTTCTGCTTCTTCAGCTGCTCCAGCAGGATCCCGCCGTGGCCCTGCACGATCGCCTTCGGCAGGCCGGTCGTGCCGGAGCTGTAGAGGACCCACAGCGGGTGGTCGAACGGCAGCGGCGCGAACGTCAGCGGCGGCGCCTGCGGGTCGGGCGCGCCGAGGCCGGGGCCGCCGACCCAGGCGTCGAAGCCGACCGCGTCGCGCAGATTGCCGAGGTCGGCCTCCGCGTCGAGGTATCTGAGCACGACGGTGCGTCTGACCGTCGGCAGCCGCCGCTGCAGCTCCGCGAGCACCGGCAGGCGGTCGAATCGCTTGCCGCCGTACTGGTAGCCGTCGGCGGCGAGCAGCAGCGTGGGCTCGATCTGCGCGAAGCGGTCGGCGACGCCGCTGGCGCCGAAGTCGGGCGAGGCGCTCGACCAGATCGCGCCGATCGACGCGCACGCCAGCAGCGCCGCGACCGTCTCCGGCACGTTCGGCGCGTAGGCGACGACGCGGTCGCCGGGGCCGACGCCCTCGGCGCGCAGGGCGGCGGCGATGCGGGCCGTCAGCGCCTTCAGCTCACGCCAGCGCAGCTCCGCCAGCGGTCGTGTCTCGCTCGCGTGGCGGATCGCGACGGCGGCATCGTCGCGCCCGCGGAAGACGTGTTCGGCGTAGTTCAGCGTCGCGCCCGGGAACCACTCGGCCCCGGGCATCTCGCGGCTGCCGAGCACACGCTCGTACGGCGTGTGCGCGATCACCTCGAAGTAGTCCCAGATCGCCGCCCAGAACTGCTCCAGCTCGTCGACCGACCAGCGCCAGAGCGCGTCGTAGCCGGCGACCTCGACGCCGCGCTCGGCGGCGAGCCAGCGCGTGAAGCGCGTCAACTGGGCGCGCTCGACCCGCTCCGCGTCGGGGCTCCACAGGATCGGCGGGGCGCTGTCGCTCGTGGCGGACATCTCTCAGGCGGTGAATCTACGGCATGGCGCACCCGGGATAGGCCGGACGGCTTGCCGGGGTAGCATCGAGGACCGTGCGCCTGACGCTGCCTGCCAACGCCGCCAGCGTGCCGCAGGTGCGGCACGCCGTCGTCGAGCTGGGACGGGCGGCCGGCGGCTCGGAGCGGATGCTCGCTGACGTCGCGCTCGCCGTCAGCGAGGCCTGCTCCAACGTCGTCGTGCACGCCTACCGAGAGCACGCGGAGCCGGGCACGCTCGCGGTCGAGGCCGAGCTGCACGGCGCGACGCTGGAGGTGATCGTCTCCGACGAGGGCAGCGGGGTCCTCCCGCGCGAGGACAGCCCGGGGCTGGGGATGGGCCTGGCGCTGATGGCCGCGGTCGCGTCGTCGCTGCAGTTCGACCACGACGGCGCCGCCACGCGCGTCCACTTGACCTTCGACCTGGCGCCTCCCATCGCCCCGGAGGATGGTGAGACCGCCATGGCTGCCGATGACGCCGACGCGACGATTCGCGGCGCCGATCGCGATTGACCTGTTCGGGCCTTGGGTAACCGTGTGGCACATGGGACCTGCCACGAACCTCGCAACCAAGACGACCGCGGCGCCGAAGAAGCGCCCGGCCAGTTCGCTGCTGCGCACTCGGATGCTGGCAGCGCGTGCGCGCAAGGGCGACACGCAGGCGCGTGAGGCGCTGATCGCGGAGCATCTTCCGCTCGCCCGCGCGCTCGCGCGGCGCTATCGCCGCGGCACGGAGAGCCTCGACGACCTCGTTCAGGTCGCATCGGTCGGCCTGATCAAGGCGGTCGACCGCTTCGACCCCGATCGCGGGCACTCCTTCTCCACCTTCGCGCAGCCGACGATCGTCGGCGAGCTGCTGCGCCACTTCCGCGACACCGGCTGGGGCGTCCACGTCGCCCGCGGCACGCAGGAGCTGGCGCTGAAGGTGCGCGCCGCCGCCGAGGCGATCGAGACCGAGACGGGCGTCTCGGCGACGCCGCGACAGCTGGCGGAGCGGACCGGCGCCGATCTCGAGGCGGTCGTCGAGGCGCTCGGCGCGCTCGCCAACCGCACCGCGCTCTCGCTCGCGACGCCGGCCGGCGGCGACGACGAGGGCGACGCGACGATCGCCGACACGCTCGGCGACGTCGAAGAGGGCTACAGAGCTGCCGAGGCGCGCGCGCTGCTGGCGCCGGCGCTCAAGCACCTGCCCGAGCGCGAGCAGCGGATCCTGCGGATGCGCTTCGTCGACGATCTCACGCAGAGCGAGATCGCGACCGAGATCGGCGTCTCGCAGATGCAGATCTCCCGCCTGCTGCGGCAGTCGCTCGACAAGCTGCACGAGCTGACGCGCTGAGCCGCGACGGCGCGCGTCCCCCGACGCGCGCCGCCCGCAGCTCCCCCTCCCCGCCCGGCCTCAGCGCGCCCGGCAGATGACACCGTTGTGCGTCTTGATCTGGCCGTGGCGCAAGACCTCGAAGCCGTTCTCCCAGGCGTACAGGCCGAGGTGGCGGACGTCCATCAGCTCGCGGTAGCTGAAGTTCATGAGGTCGCCGAACAGCAGGTAGAACATCCGCGTGCGCGGGTGCAGCCGCGGCGTCGTCATGACGCAGTAGCCGCCCGGCTTGACGAAGCGGCGGTGGAACTCGAACGCGGTCGGCTTGTACGCGTCGGGGAAATGCTCGACGAGGCCGATCGAGACGACGACGTCGAACTCTCTGCCGTACGGCAGGTCGCGGATGTCGGAGACGACGAAGTCGATGTTCATCTGGTCGCGGTACCAGACGCGCTCGCCGCCGGTGCGCGGATCGCTGCCGAGGAACGGGTAATCGGCCGGGAAGGCGCCGAAGCGGCCTTCCTTGCACCATTCGTCGTAGTCGACCAGCACGACCTCGCCGCCGGGGTACATCGCCGACAGCAGCATCGCCTCGTAGCCGTCGGCGGCGCCGAGGAAGAGGATCCGCGGCTTGTCGACCTCCAGGCCCGCGAACAGCGAGCGCTTCGCGCGCGGATCCCAGATCGTGTCCTCGACGCGCTGCGCGCGGTTCCAGACAGTCCACTGGACGACCTCGTGCAGCGCCTCCCAGGCGGCCCGCAGCTCGCGCTTGGTGACGGCCTGACCGGCGCGCTTGAGCGCCTCCAGGCGGGCCTGCATCGGGTTGGTGTCGAACAGCGACTGGAACGATCTGTTGAACATGCTCCACGCCTCGGGGACCGGCAGCGGCTCGCCGTGGCGGGCCTCCCACTCGAGCTTCTCGCTCGACCAGTTCTCGACGCGGTAGGGACGGCCGACGTCTCTCCACGAAAGGCTGCTCCAGTCGAGCGAGCGGGCGTCGGCGAAGACGTCGCGCTCGCTGCGGCGCAGGTCGATCCGGTAGGTGTCACGCAGCTCCGTGTGGCCGATCTGCTGCTCGGAGAACTCGTGCTGCGCCGGTGCGGTCGCGGTCATGAGATGGAAGCTATGCGCGTTTCCCGCGTCGTTCTACGCGGTATCGGGCCTAAAGCGGCGCCTGCTTCATAGCTTTCCTCTAACGTCGAGGGCGATGGACGGGTCGATCCAGGGGGTCGCGCGACATCTGCGCGCGCAGGCTGACGCGCTCGCGGACGCGGTCCTCGCGCGTGTGCAGGCCGACTCGCCGGGCGATGGCGGCGCGGCGACGCCCGACGCGGCGACCTTGCGCAACCTGCGGCTCGGCGCGCGCGCCGCGGTCGACTTCTTCCTCGCGCGACTGGACGCCGACGGCGGCCAGGCACCCGACACGAGCCTGTTCGTCGCCCACGGCCGCGCCCAGCAGGCGGCCGGCCGCTCGCTCTCGGAGCTGCTCGCCTTCTACCGCCTCGGCGGACTGGCGATGTGGGAGGGCGCGCAGGCGATCCCGGTCAGCCGCACGCTGCCGCAGGATGCGATCTTCGCGCTCGGCGCCGAGGTGCTGGAGACGGTCGACCGGCTGTCGGTCGCCGCCGTCGAGGGCTTCACGGCGCAGGAGGCCGAGACGCTGCGGCTGGAGCTGGCACGGCGCGACCGACTCGTCTCGCTGCTGCTGAGCGACCGCCCCAGCGGTGCCGACCAGCTCGCCGCGGCGGCCGGCGCGGCGGCGTGGACGCTGCCGGCGCGCGTGCGCGTCGCGGTCGCCGCGCTGCCGGCCGATCCGCCGCCGGGCAGCGGCTTGGCCGGACCCGCGCGCGTGCTGACCGCGACCGTCGACGGCGGCCGCCGCGCGCTCGTCGTCGCCGACGACGAGGAGTGCGAGCGCTGGCTGCTGCGCGCGGCGCGTGCGCAGCAGCTGGAGGCGCCGCTGGCGGTCGGGCCTGCGGTCGCGCCGGCGCACGCGGCCCGCAGCCTGCGCCGCGCGACCGCGCTGCTGGAGCAGGCGCCCGCCTCCGTCGACGGGGTGCTGCGCTGCGACGACCACGAGATCGACCTGCTGCTGGGCGCGGCGCCGGAGCTGGCGCGCGCGATCGTGGCGCGGCGGCTCGACGCCTTCGAGGCGCTGCCGGCGGCGCAGCGCGAGCGCCTGCTGGAGACGCTGCGCGGCTGGCTGGCCCATCCGGCACGGCCGCAGGCGATCGCCGACGAGCTGGGCGTCCACGTGCAGACCGTGCGCTACCGGCTGCGGCAGCTGCGCGACCTGCTCGGCGATGCGCTCGACGATCCGGAAGCGCGCTTCGAGCTGAGCGTCGCGCTGCGCGCGCGATCGCTCAGCAAATAGGCACCCTGCCCTATTCGAACTCGCGCAGGTAACGCTCGAATTGCCGCATGTGGCCCTCTTCGTCGCGCAGGATGTCGATCACCATGTCCTGCGTCGCCCAGTCGACGCCGTCGCACGCCTCGATGATGCGCGTGTAGTGCTCGATCGCGCCGGCCTCGGCTTCGATCACGCCCTTGATCACGGTGACGACGTCGGTCGTGTCGTCGGGCGGCTGCAGGAAGCTCTGCTCGGCGGTGAACTCCATCGAGCCGGGCGTCGTGCCGTACAGCTCCTTGATCCGCTGCGCGAACGCTCTCGCGTGGCCGAGCTCGTCGGTCACGTCGGCGTTGAGCGCCTCGGCGATCTCATCGGCGCGGATGCCGTCGAGGTTGGAGGCGTTGGCGAGATAGCTCATCACCGTCTCGATCTCCATCCAGTACGCGCGCGTCAGCAGCGCGACGATCTCCTGCCGCTTGGCAACGTGTCTTTCGGCCAGGATTCCGGCCGAGGCGTTCCGCGTCGTGGGCATCGCTGCGCTCCCTTCCAAGCTCCGCGACCGACCACCGGCCGCCCTTGGAAGATGAAGCTAGCGCGACGCGTCAGAGCTGTCGAGCGGAGCGACCGGCGCGCACGTGACCTGCTGGCGCGCGCACCACGCGGTGAAGCGGCCCTCGGGCGTGTCGAGCCAGTCGTGCAGGTCGCGCTCGAAGCGCAGCCAGCGACGGGCGCGGAAGCCGACGAGGGGAAAGTCTTCGGTGTGCTCGATCGTGATCTCAGACATTTGGTTAGGTCGCCCTAAGTAGGTGGCCCTAATGTAGCACCGAGACCGAGCCTGTGCAGCCGGTGTCCGCAGACGGACGCGCGACGTGGCGCGCGAGGGCGGCGGCGCGACGCCGCCGCCCTCGCCCCTCCCTACTTCTTGCAGCCGGCGATCGACAGCTTCGCCGCGCGCTGCACGAGCTTGCCGTTCTGCGCCCGCAGCGTCTGACGTGCGCGCGCGTTGCGGGCCGCCCGCGTGCAGAGGCCGCTCGACGCCACGCCGACCGGCGAGCTGCTCGCCGGCAGCGTCAGCGAGAAGCGCGACAGCGGCACGTCGGGGATCGTGTCGAACGTCGTCGTCAGCTGCCCGCCGCGGATCGTCACCTTGCCGATCAGGTCGATCGCGACGTCGCCGCGCAGCTGCACGACGATGTCGGGCAGCGCCCGCGCCGGGTTTCTGACGAAGAAGGCCGGGCCGCGCAGCGGGTCGCGCAGCAGCGACGTGACCGCCGCGCCGCTGCCGATCCGCGCCGCCGCGCCGCAGCTGCCGGCATCGTAGGCCGCCTGCGAGCACGCTCTTCTGACGATCTCCAGGCGGGCGTTGATCGCCTTCGGCAGCTCCAGCCGCACGCTGCGGCTGGCGGCCTGTCCGGCCGGCTGCACGAGCGTCGCGGTCAGCGCCGTCGGCTTTCTCGGCGCCGTCCGCCCTCTGCCGCCGACGACCACGCGCAACCTCGGCGTGTACGGCAGGCTGCCGCAACCGGCCGCCTGGTAGCGCACCGACGCGTTCGCGACCGCGCCGCCGGCGGCCGCGATCGCGGCGCCGACCGCGCGCGGGGCGCAGCTCGTCGGGTTGACCATGAAGCCGGCGCGGTCGATCGCGATCCGCACCGAGCGGATCTGCAGCGGGATCCCCTTCAGGATCGTCGGGAGCGGATCGGAGACGATCCGCAGCGCCGCCGTGTGCAGGTCGACGAAGACCGCCGCACGCACGACGACGGTGCCGAGGTCGAACGGCCCGGCCTGCGCCGGCACGACGATCACGAGGCTGTACGGCGCGCCTCTGTAGGCGCCAGCGACGTAGACCCTCCCCGGCAGCCCGAACGGCTGCGCGCCGGGGCCGGCGCTCGCCTGCGCCGAGCCGACGCGTGACTGCTCGCCGCAGGTGCCGGTGACCGTCTGCGCCTCGGCGCAGCGCGGCACCTCGCCGATCCGCGGCATCACGCCGGCGGGCAGCGCGACGTCGATCGAGCGCAGCAGGTCGTCGCCGTCGCCGCGCCCGAACGTGAGCGTGAACGGGCTCGCCGCGCCGGCAGCCGCGCTGGCCGAGCCGGCCGACAGCGTCGGCGCGAAGCCGGCGGGGCACGGCCCCGCGACCTCGAAGGCGTCGGTCGAGACGGCCGCCGCGCCGCCGCCGTACGGGGTCAGCTCGAAGCGCGACTCGGCCGGCCCGCACTGGCGCGAGTTGGCGAGCACCGCGCGCTGACCGCCCTTCAGCGTCAGCCTGAGGCTGCGGAACGGCAGCTGCGGGTTCTCGTCGAAGGTCGCCGTCAGGCGGCCGCTGACCGGGTCGGCGTCGATCCGGCCGGGCAGCTTCAGCCGCACGCCGTCGCGCTCGGCGACCAGCACCAGTCGCAGCAGCTGCGCCGGCGTCGGGTCGGCGAGGAAGACGCCGCCGACCAGCGGCTGGGTCAGCAGCGGCGAGTCGATCGAGACCTCGCCGATCTTCGACGCCGCCGGGCAGGCGACCGGCCCGGCCGCCCCGAGCGCGAGCTGCGCGTCGGAGCAGGTCGCCAGCCCGTCGGCGACCGCCGGCGAGACGACCGTCCCGGCCGGGAGCTGCACGACCGCCTGCCGCAGCTGCGGCGTGGCGATGCCGTCGGGGTCGGTGTTCTGCGGCACCGTCAGCTCGACCTCGTAACCCGACGGCGCGCCGGCCTGCGGCGCGGTCGCGCGGGCTCTGCCGGTGGCCGGGAAGGCCAGCCTGTCGCAGCCGGTCAGCGGCGGCAGCGCCGCCTCGGCGGTCGCCGGCCGGCCCGGGTTCGCGTACTCGCTGACGGCCAGCGTGACCGGCGGCTGCGGACCGCAGACGGTCGCGTTGGTCATGAACGGCGCGCGCGGCGTCGTCGCGGCGTTTCCGCCCTCCTCGTCGCCGCAGTTCACCCCCATGCCGAAGAGATCGGCGCAGGCGCGGCCGCGCATCGCGTCATGCGACGGGTCGGCCGGAACGCCCCAGAAGGTCAGGTCGTTCTCGATCAGCGGCGCGATCGCCGGCAGCGAGTCGATGATCGTGCGCAGCCCGTAGTCGCCGCCGGAGCGGACCTCGACCTGCAGCCGCACGGTCAGCAGCCCGGCGGCGGTGAAGCCGAACTCGGCCGGCGCGCCCTGCGAGGGCACGACGTTGAAGACCGGCGACCACATCTCGTCGGCGAGGCCGGTGCGCAGGCGCACCGTGCCGATCTGCGTCGCGAGGTCGCATCTGGGGAACGCGCTCGCCGGGCAGCGCGGCGCCGCCGTGGGGTCGCCGACCAGGCCGGGCGGCAGGTCGACGACGACCGACTCGGCGATGCCGAACGGCTTGAACCTGACCATCCCGTAGTAGGGGTCGGACGGGTCGACGGCGGCGTTTCTGAGCGTGAATCTGACGTTCACGTCGGGGTGACCGCCGGCCTGCGCGGTGCTGAGGCTGGCCGTGAAGCTGTCTGGTTCCAGCCCGAACTCGCCGGCGCGCGCGGTCGCGGTCGCGGCGAGCGCCGCGATCAGCGCGACGCACAGCGCCGCGAGCGCCCGCAGGCGCACCGCAGTGATCGTCGTTCTCATCGTCCTCTCCCGGCCGTCGTCTTCAGCACGTAGGTCGCGCGCGCGGCGCCGACGCCGGCGCGATGCACGACCTCGATCCGCACGCGCAGGCTGCCGCGGCGCGTCAGCGTCGCGCGCGCCCGCTTGCCGAGCCGCAGCGACAGCGTCGTGCGACCGGCCGCTCTCACCGTCCGCGCGGCGCTGCCGCTGCGGACCCAGCGCGTCCCGATCCGCGCGCTGACGGTCACGCTGAGGCGCCCGGCAGCCGTCGCGGTGAGCGGCAGCGCGATCGTGCCGCCGTGGGCGAGCTTGCGCTTCGCGGCCGCCGACAGGCGCCCGAGCTTGACGGCCGGCTCGGCCGGCCAGCTCGCCTCGGGCGCGTCAGCGTCGCCCGGCCCGCTGTCGGCCGCGCTGCCCGCGGGCGGCGGGGCCGGTTGGGCGACCGGCGCGCCTTGGCAGTCGTCGCCGGCGCAGGTCGGCTGCTGGGCCGCCGGGGCGGGGAAGCCGCCGCCGACGCGGGCGCTGTAGACCTTGACGTGGTCGTCGACGATCCACGGCAGCAGTCTGTCGGCGTCGCGGAAGAAGACGGTGCCGTCGCGGCTGACGCCGGCCAGCTCGGAGTAGCGGTCGAGCGTGCCCGACGAGATCAGCGAGACGGTCCCGTCACGCCAGCCGTAGACGTCGACTCTGCCGTTGGTGTCCGCCTCGACGACGCCGTCGCCGGTCTGGAAGAAGAGCTGCTCACCGTCGTCGGAGATGCGCGACAGCGACGTCATGCGCCGCTCGGGCGGGAGGCCGAAGTCGGCGAAGACGCCGGTGCCGTCGGCGCGGCAGGAGACGCAGACGACGCCGTCGGCGGCGGTCGCGCGCACGATCGTCGGCGCGCCGCCGGCGTAGTCGCCGACCGCGTTCGGCTCGATCCACGCGAGCACGCGGCCGTCGGGGGTCAGCTGCGTCTGCTGGGGGCTGGTGTAGGCGCGCGTGAAGGTGAAGCTGCCCGCCGGGCCGGCCTCGACCAGCCGCGCGCGATCGCCCGCGGTCCACTTCCACAGCAGGCGCGTGCCGGCGCCGGCGCTGGTCGAGAACCAGGCGGCGCGGCCGTCGTCGGAGGCGATCGCGCTCAGGACGTCGCCGCCGCTCTGCGACGCGGGGGCGCTGACGCGGCTCAGCTCGCCGCGCGCGACGTCGTAGCGGTAGAGGTCGACCGCGCCGTTGGTGTCGGAGGCGAGCACTCTGACCGCGGTCGTGAAGAAGACGGCCGAGCCGTCGAGCGCGTTGCCGACGTAGGTGGCCGCGCCGTCGGCGCCGCCGCCGGC
Organism: Conexibacter stalactiti; assembly: GCF_033542075.1. NCBI lineage: Bacteria > Bacillati > Actinomycetota > Thermoleophilia > Solirubrobacterales > Conexibacteraceae > Conexibacter > Conexibacter stalactiti. The sequence continues at coordinate 117,408 of NZ_JAWSTH010000003.1, read as the reverse complement.
GGGGGCCGAGAGGTCGATCGTCGTGCCGTCGCGCCAGAGCTGGACGTGGCGGCGGTGGGCGCCGCAGTCGTTGTTGCTCAGCACGATCGTCGCGCCGTCGCGGGAGACGCCGCTCTGGTCGTTGGTGCCGGGCCCGTTGCCGTCTCCGAGGACGGCGCCGCAGGCGGCGATCGCGGGCGCGTCGTCGCCGACCGACTCGACCTCGCCGTCGCGCCAGCGGTAGACGCCGGAGCTGCTGGGGACCGCCGGGTAGGGATCGCCGAGCGATCTGACGACGAGCGTGCGGAGGTCGCCGGAGCCGGCGAGGTACTCGACGGGAGTGCCGACCTTCGTCCAGCTGCCGTCGGCGTCGCGCACGCTCAGCAGGTCTCTGCTGAAGGCGGGCCCCGATGGCGCCTCGACGACGATCCGCGAGAGGTCGTCGGTCGCGTCGTCGAGCGTCGCGAGGTAGCTGAAGTCGCCGCCGGGCGGCGTCCCGAGGATCCGCGTGACCTTCCAGCCGTCCGCGCCGCGCGCGGCGAGGTGGATGCCGAGGATGTCGTTGAGCGAGGTGAGGACCGCGTGGTCGCCGCCGGGCAGCGTCCAGGCGTAGTCGAAGTCGAGCCCTCTCGACTCCAGCGGCGAGACCAGCTCGTAGGCGCGCCCGTCGGGCAGCGCCGCGGCGCCGGCCGCGGCCGGCAGCGCGGCGGCGATGGTGGCGACCGTGAGCGCGCGCACGGCGACGCTCCGGCCGAAGGCCAGCTTCATGGGGGGATTCCTCTCTCTCCTACAACTCCCTCGCCGGCCTCGCGACCGGTCGGAAAGCCCTGGTGGAGGACACAATAAACATAGTTGTCTCGGCCGCGCAAGGAGGCGTCTGACAAGCCGTTTTCAGGCTGAACGAATGCGTTCAGAGAGGTGTGCGAAAACGCTCAGCCGGCCGGCGCCGCGACGGCGTCGCGGCGCGCGTGCTTCGCCTCGTAGAGGCGCCTGTCGGCGCGTGCGAGCACCGCGTCGAGCGTCTCCCCTCGCTCCCACGCGGCGATGCCGGCCGACCAGGCGCCCGCGTGCGCCGCGCGCATCCGCTGCACCGCGACCTCGGCGTCCTCCTCGGACGTCGCCGGGAAGAGCGCGACGAACTCGTCGCCGCCGAAGCGGGCGAGCAGGTCGCCGGGGCGCAGCGCGCGCTCCCACGCCTGCGCCAGCTCCCGCAGCAGCCGGTCGCCGGCGGCGTGGCCGTGCTCGTCGTTGACGTGCTTGAAGCCGTCGAGGTCGAGCAGCGCGATCGCGAGCGGGTTGCCGGTGCGGCCGGCGAGCGCCAGCTCGCGCGTCGCCGCCTTCGTGAAGCCGTTGCGGTTCAGCAGCCCGGTGAGGTGGTCGCCCTCGGCCTGCGAGCGCAGCCGCTCGCTGAGCGAGCCGAGCGCGATCGCGGCGGTCCACAGCGTCACCGACATCATCACGAACTCGATCAGCGTGCCCGGCAGGTCGGCGACGACGACCGCGACGCCGAGGCCGATCGTCATCGCCGCGACGTGCAGACGGATCGCCCGCCGCTCGAAGAAGATCGCGACGAAGACGGCCAGCCAGGCGAGCGACCAGGCCGTCATCATCAGCCCGCCGTTGGTCGCCGACTGGCTGATCAGCACGCTCGCCGCGCAGGTCACGAACAGGACCGCGCCGTGGAGCGCCCAGCGCGGCGCGTGCGCCCCGGCCGCCAGCAGCGCGAAGCCGACCGCGAAGCCGATCGGCGCGAAGATCCGGCCCAGCTCGACCGGCGCTCTGTCGGTCAGCGGGAAGAGCACGCCGAGCAGGCAGCAGAACGCCGCCACGAGCAGCAGCACACCGAGCGCGGCGACCTCCGTCGGAAGCCCCGCGCGCCAGTGGCGCAGCCGTCGCAGCAGTCGGGCGGAGACCGGCTTCTGCCTGGTCTCCCGTGCGCTCGCCCGAGATCGGTCCATCTCGAACTGATTCGGCAGCGGAGGCCTCCTCCTTGAGCGGAGGAGGCCGCGATCCGCGCCGGACGTCAGCCGAAGCGGCCGCTGATGTACGCCTCCGTCGCCGGGTTGGCCGGGCGCGAGAAGATCGTCTCGGTGTCGTCGAGCTCGACCAGCTGGCCGGGATCGCCCGATCTGTCGATGTTGAAGAAGGCGGTGTAGTCGCTCGCGCGCGCCGCCTGCTGCATGTTGTGCGTGACGATCGCGATCGTGTAGCGGTTCTTCAGCTCCGCGATCAGGTTCTCGATCGCGACCGTCGCGATCGGGTCGAGCGCCGAGCAGGGCTCGTCCATCAGCAGCACGTCGGGCTCGACCGCGGTCGCGCGGGCGATGCAGAGGCGCTGCTGCTGACCGCCGGAGAGGCCGGAGCCGGGCTTGTCGAGGCGGTCCTTGACCTCGTTCCAGAGGTGGGCGCCTCTGAGCGCTCTCTCGACGATCTCGTCGAGCTCCTTGCCCTTCAGCTTGCTGCGGTTCAGCTTCAGACCGGCCGCGACGTTGTCGTAGATCGACATCGTCGGGAACGGGTTCGGCTGCTGGAAGACCATCCCGATCTGGCGACGCACGGCGACCGGGTCAGTGCCGCTGGCGTAGATGTCGCGGCCGTCGAGCTCGACGTTGCCGTCGACGTACGCCCCTCTGACAAGCTCGTGCATGCGGTTGAGCGAGCGCAGGAAGGTCGACTTGCCGCAGCCCGAGGAGCCGATCAGCGCCGTCACCTTGTTCGGCTTGATCGTCATCGAGACGCCTCTGACGGCGTGAAAGGCGCCGTAGTAGATGTCGAGGTCTCTGACCTCGATGCTCTTCGCGGCGACCGTGGGGGCCGTCGACGTCACGCTCGCACCGGCCGCTCCGACCGCCTGGCCGAGCGGGACGGAGGGCACCTCGGTCTGCTCGCTCGTGCGGACGTCCGCGGAGGGCTCGGTCATGTCAGTCGTTCCTCTCGGTTCCATCATTGCGTTGCCTCAGCGCGATCTGACGCCGAAGCGGGCGGACACGACACGCGCGAGCAGGCTGAGGACCATGACGATCAGCAGGAGCGTCAAGGCCGCGGCCCATGCGCGGGCGATGTAGGGATCTCTCGGGACGCCCGGGTTGGCGTACTGGTTGTAGGCGAAGACGGCGAGGTTCTCCATCCGTCCGCCGAAGGGGTTCGCGTTGACCGACGTCACCGCGCCGGTCGTGATCAGCAGCGGCGCGGTCTCGCCGACGACGCGGGCGATCGCGAGCATGCACCCTGTGACGATGCCCGCGAAGGCCGTCGGCAGAACCACCTTCACGATCGTCAGCCACTTCGGCACGCCGAGGCCGTAGGCGGCCTCGCGCAGGTGGTTCGGCACGACCCGCAGCATCTCCTCGGTCGAGCGCACCACGATCGGGATCATCAGCAGGCACAGCGCGACCGAGCCGATCACGCCCATGCGGATGCCGGGGCCGAAGATCAGCGCGAAGAGCGCGTAGGCGAAGAGGCCGGCGACGATCGACGGGATCCCCGTCATCACGTCGACGAAGAAGGAGATCGATCTCGCGAGCTTGCCGCCGCGGCCGTACTCGTGCAGGTAGATCGCCGCCAGCACGCCGACCGGGACCGACGCGAGCGTCGCCAGGCCGGTGATCACGAGCGTGCCGACGATCGCGTGCTGGACGCCGCCGCCGGCGCCGACGACGCCGCGCATCGACTCGCTGAAGAGCGTCATGTCGAACCGCTCCATGCCGCGGTCGACGACGGTCCAAAGCAGCGAGATCAGCGGTGCGACGGCGAGCGCGAAGGCACCGGTGACGGCGACCGTGACCATCCGGTCGCGGGCGCGGCGCGAGCCTTCGACCGCGATCGACCACGGGATCAGCACGAGCGTCACGACGGCCAGCGCGATCAGCACGCCGACGATCGGCGGGAGCCCGGCGATCACGCCGGCGACGCCGAGCACGACGCCGGCGCCGGATGCCGCGCCGGGCACCCACGTGGGCAGGACCTTGTGGGCTGCCCAGTCGGCGGAGGTCGTCGCGCTCATCGTCCCTCTCTCTTCTCGCGGCGGCTGATGACCGCGCGCGCGGCCATGTTGACGATCAGGGTGATCGCGAACAGGACGAGGCCCGAGGCGATCAGCGCGTTGATCGCGATGCCCGACGACTCGGGGAAGTCGAGCGCGATGTTGGCGGCGATCGTCGACGGGTTGGTCGAGCTGATCAGGTTGAAGGTGACGACGCCGGAGACCGAGAGGATGATCGTGACCGCCATCGTCTCGCCGAGCGCGCGGCCGAGGCCGAGCATCGAGCCGGAGATGACGGCCGAGCGGCCGAACGGCAGGACGGCCATCTTGACCATCTCCCAGCGCGTCGCGCCGAGCGCCAGCGCGGCCTCCTCGTGGGCGCGCGGCGTCTGCATGAAGACCTCGCGGGCGATCGCCGTGATGATCGGCAGGATCATCACCGCGAGCACTATGCCGGCGACGAGCATCGTGCGGCCGGTGACCGAGGCCGGTCCTTCGAAGAACGGGAGCCAGCCGACGTTGTCGGCCAGCCAGGTGTTGATGTCCTTCGACGCCGGCGCGAGCACCGAAACGCCCCAGAGGCCGTAGACGACCGACGGGACGGCGGCCAGCAGGTCGATCACGTAGCCGAGTCCCGAGGCGATGCGGCGCGGCGCGTAGTGGCTGACGAACAGCGCGATCGCGACCGCGAACGGGACGGCGATGATCGCCGCCAGCGTCGCCGCCAGCACGGTCCCGAACGCGAGCGGGGCGATGTAGTCGACGAGCCCCTCGCCGCCGGGGATCTCTCTCGCGGAGGCGGTGATCGCCGGCCACGCCTCGACCAGCAGGAAGATCGCGACGCCGGCGAGCGCCACGAGAATCAGGATGCCGGCGCCCTTGGAGCCGCCGGCGAAGATCCGGTCGCCCGGACGCTGGGGTATCCCACCGCGGCGTTCGATCGCCCGCCGCGTGACGTCGTTTGGTTCTGCGCTCGCGCTCATCGCATGGTTTCTGTGGGGAGGAAGCGAGCGGGCGGCCGAGGCCGCCCGCTCACCAGGGTCCTTGCGCTATCTGGCCCCGATCGCGTCAACGGCGGGCTGCAGCTCGGTGCGCAGTGCATCCGAGAGCGGCGCCGAACCGGCGGCGGAGGCGGCGGTCTCCTGCCCCTCCGGGCTGATCAGGTACGACATGTACGCTCTGACGATCGCGCCGGTGTTGGCGTCGTCGTAGTGCGTGCACGCCACGCCGTAGGAGACGAGCACGGCCGGGTAGGTGCCCGTCGCCGTCGTGTCGCGTCTCAGGTCGTACGCGAAGACGTAGTCGCCCTCGCCCTCGACGCGTCTGGACTCCTCGAGGATCGCCGCGGCGGCCTCGGGCGTCGGGCCGACGAACTCCTCGCCGACCTGCAGCAGCGCGACGCCGAGGTCGCCGGCCTGCGAGGCGTCGGCGTAGCCGATCGTGCCCTCGCCGGCGGAGACGGCCTCGACGACGCCGGAGGTGCCGTCGGCGGACTCGCCGCTTCTCGTCGGCCAGTCACCGCTGACCTCGGCTCTCCAGACGTCGGGGGCGACGGTCGAGAGGTACTCGGCGAGGTTCTCGGTCGTGCCGGACTCGTCAGAGCGGTGGACCGGCGTGACCGCCGTGTCGGGCAGCTCGACGTCCGGGTTCTCTCTGGCGATCGCCGGGTCGTTCCAGTTTCTGATCTCGCCGAGCAGCATCGCGGCGGCGGTGGCCGGCGACAGTCTCAGCTCCTCCACGCCCGGGAGGTTGTAGATGATCGCGATCGGCGAGATGTAGACCGGCACCTCGACGACGTTGGTGCACTGTCTCGCGGCGGCTCTCAGCTCCTCCGCGTCGAGCGCCGAGTCGGTGCCCGCGAAGGCGGTGCCGCCGGCGATGAACTGCTCGCGGCCGCCGCCCGAGCCGATCGGGTCGTAGGAGACCGTCACGCCGGAGTTGGCTTCCTGGAAGCCGGCGATCCACGCCTCGGCTGCAGCGGCCTGGGAGGAAGCGCCCGCGCCGGCGATCTGGCCGGACAGGTCAGCGGTGGCCGCGGCCGTGCTGGCACCGCCGCTGCTGGTGCTCGCGCTGCTGTCGTCGCTGTCGTCGCCGCATGCCGCGACGCCGATCGCGAGGGCGGCGCAGGAGAGCAGCGCCGTCGTCTTGCGTGGGAATCTCACAGAAGCTCCTTGGTCCTCACTTCGGTTTGCGTATTCACCACAGCAGGACACGGTTGCCAGTCTGTTACCGAAAGGTCGCCGGGATGTGACCTTCTTGTGAACACAGCGCGGCAACGCCATGACCACAGCGCTTTCACGATCGGTTCACGATTCGGTAACTCGGCTGTCACCGATCCATCGCATCCTGTGCCGCGTGAGTCGACCGGAGCCGAGAGAGCGACTGCGCGCTGGCGCGTTGGAAGTGCAGCCTGCCGGATACACCGCCCGCGCGGACGGTCGCGTCATACCGCTGACGCCGCGCGAGTTCGAGCTGCTCACCGCGCTGATGCGTCGCCCCGACGAGGTGCTCTCGCGCGAGCTGCTCTACAGACTCTGCTGGGGTCAGGAGATGTCGCCCAGCGACCGCGCCGTCGACGTCTACGTGCGCAAGCTGCGCGCGAAGCTCGACCGGGCGCTGCCGGAGTGGATGTTCATCCACACCCACTACCGACTCGGTTACCGTTTCTCTCCTCAGCGGCTCGCGTCCGACGACGCGACGGAAGACAACAGGTCGGTGGCCAAGGGAAGGGTTGGATGAACGACAGCGCGCAGCAGCTCTCCGGTGATCGCAGAGATCTGCGCGCGAGCTTCCGCCAGGAGCTGGCCGACCTCGAGGGCCTCGCCCTCGACGGCCTCGACATGGCGATCATGCAGCTGCAGCGCGCGACCGAGGCGGTCGAGCACCAGGACATGGCGCTCGCGACCGCCGTCGTGCAGGGCGACGACGAGATCGACCAGCGCTACCTGATGCTGCATGAGCGGCTGCTGGCGCTGCTGGCGCTGCAGGCGCCGGTCGCCGCCGATCTGCGCCTGATCGCGGCGCTGTTCCACGTCGCGGTGACGATGGAGCGGATGGGCGACCAGTGCGTCAACGTCGCGAAGCTGATCCCGCTCGACGGCCACCATCCGCCGGTCCACGCGATCCTGCTCGAGGAGCTGGGCGTGATGGGGCGGCTCGTCGCGGCCGAGGTCGCGCAGGCCAAGCGCGCCTTCGAGACGCGCGACCTCGCGCTCGCGCGCGACCTGCTGCTGGAGGACCGCGACGTCAACGAGCTGAACCGCCGCGTCTTCCACTTCGCGTGGCAGAGCGGGGCCGACCCCGAGACGCGCGAGTGGGCGATGCACATGATCCTCGCCGCGCGCGCGATCGAGCGGATCGGCGACCAGGCGATCGACGTCGGCGAGCAGCTGGCGTTCGTGCTGACGGGAACCTTCGAGGAGTTCCGCGACTCCTCGCACCCGTCGGCCAGCGACGCCGCCGACGCGATATAGCCCGCCTCAGCGCGTGCGCGCCGCGCTGCGCACGGGCTCGAGGCCGAAGCTGACGCGGACCGTTCTGCCGGCCGGCGTCGCGATCGTCGCGATCACGCGCAGCCTTCCCTGCGTGCGCACGACGCGCACCTTCGCGCGCGGGTGCAGCGTCACGCGCAGCCGCACCAGCTCGCCGGCCGCGGCGCTGCCGCGCGCGCGGCCGATCGTCGTCGAGCGCAGGCCGAGCGCGCGCGCCGCCTTGCGCGAGATCGTCAGGGGCGCGTCGATGCGGCACGCGACCGAGCAGCGCATCCACAGGCTCGAGCGGCCGGCGGCGACGAGCGCGACGGGGCGGTTCTGCTCGCGCCGGCCGGTCACGACGAGCGTCGCGCCGGGCGCCGGCTGCGCGCCCGGGCCGGGCTGTGGCTGGGGCTGCGGGTCGGGTTGCGGGTGCGGATGCGGTCTCGGCTGCGGGTCGGGATCGGGCTGCGGTCTCGGCTGCGGATCGGGATCCGGGTCGGGATCGGGATCGGGGCCGGGCGGCAGCGCCGGCAGCACGGCGGCGGTCGTCGGCGTGAACGCGGTCATGCCGGCGTCGCCGGCCGGGTCGCCGCCGAGCGCGTAGGTCGCGCGCACGCGCAGGCCGTACCCGGCGTCGGCGCTGGTCGGCGTGTAGTCGGCGCCGGTCGCGCCGGCGATCTCCCAGCAGGCGCCGAGCGCGTCGCAGCGCTGCCACTGGCGGCTCACCGCGGCGGGCGCGGCGCCGGTCAGCGGCTCGCCGACACGCGGCGTGCCGACGGGCGCGGGCGCGGCGCCGCGGATCGTCGCGGTCGCGCCGGTCAGGTCCGGTCTCGGCGTCGCTCTGCCGCCGCTCAGCACGAGCTGGAAGTCGCGGTCGCCGACGGCCGCGTCACCGGCGAGCAGCGGCACCGTCACGCGCGCCGTTCGCTGGCCGCCGGTCATCAGGACGCTGCCGCTGGAAGCCTCGTAGTCGACGCCCGCTGTGGCGCTGCCGTCGGCGGTCGTCCAGTCGATCCAGACGGGGCTGCCGCCGCTCGCGCGGGTCAGCGCGAAGGTCGCGAGCCCGGCGCGCCGGTCGACGGCGATCGGCGCCGCGGAGACGGTGTCGGCGCCGCCCGTGCCGGCGAGGCAGCGGACGACCCGCCAGCCGTCGACGACCACGATGTCGTAGAGGCCGCCGTTGCAGGCCTCGTCGCCGTCGATCGTTCTGGTCGTCGCGCGGTTGCGGATCGTGCCGGTCGCCGCGCCGCGCGCGAACTCGACGCCGTCGCCGCCCGCGTCGCTCAGCGCCAGCCCGACGGTCAGGTCGTCGCCCGCGCCCGCGCGGGAGGTGACCGGCAGCTCGACGGTCGTCGTCGTCTCGTCGGCTTCCAGCACGACGAGCGCGTCGAGCGCCGTGTAGTCGCTGCCGGCGACGGCCGTGCCGCCGCCCGTTCTCGCACGCAGGAACAGCGGGCTGCCCGCCTCCGGCCGCCGGATCGTGAAGGCGAGCGTCGCGCCGCCGCTCGTGCCGCGCGTGACGGTCGCGTCCTCGATCGCGACGCGCTGCCAGTCGCGGATCGCGCCGTCGTCGCAGCTCAGCAGCTCGCGGCCGTCGACGGTCGCCGCCGTGAAGGCGGTGCCGTCGCAGGCGGCGGCGCCATCCGGCGCCGGCGCGACGACGGGACCGGCGGCGTCGCGCTCGCCGATGTCGCTGCCGCCATCGGTGACGGGCGTCGTGGTGCGCACGCGCAGCGTCTCGCCGAGGTCGGCGGCGCGGGCCGTGTAGCTCTGGCCGCCGGCGCCGGGGATCGCCAGGCAGGCGCCCTGCGCGTCGCAGCGGAACCAGGCGTAGGAGGCGGCGCCGGGCGCGGCGGCGAGGGTGGCGCCGATCCGCGGCGCGCCGCTGACGGCGGCACCTGGCCGCTGCACCGTCGCGGTCGCTCTGACGGGGACGAGCGCGCTTCTGTCGGCGTTGTAGGCGGCGACCGTCGTCCCCGGTCTGTCGGTCGTCAGCTCGAGCGAGAAGGTGCGCCCGGCGGCGGCTTGCGGATCGATCGGGACCGCGATCGTGAGGCTGTGCTGGTCGGTGCGCAGCGACACTCTGCCGCTCGTCGCCGTGTAGTCCTCGCCCGCTCTGGCCGTCCCATCGACGGTCGCGTAGGCGATGTAGTAGGAGCCGTAGTCGTCGACGTCGGCCGGGCGCGTGACGGTGAAGGTCGCGACGCCCGCGCGCGGGTCGACGACCGGCTCGCCGACGACCGGTGTGAAGATGCGGCCGAGGCAGGCGACCGCTCTGCCGCCCTCGGGACGCGTGCCGAGGCTGTAGAAGCCGCCGTCGCACATGTAGTCGCCGTCGGGGCTGGCCTCGGCGCTGTAGAAGCGGTTGGCGATCCAGCCAGTCGCGTGGTCGCGCGCGAACAGCGCGACGCCGCTGGGGTCGGCCAGCGTCAGCCGCAGCGAGAGGTCGGAGCCGTGCGCCGCGAGCGAGCTGACCGGGACGTCGATCGTGCGCTGCGTCTCGTCGGCCTCGAAGACGAGCTGGCCGCTGCTGGCCGTGTAGTCGCCGCCGGCTCTCGCCGTGCCGTCGGCGGTCGCGTAGTCGAGCGCGAGCGGGTTGCCCGCCTCCGGACGCGCGACGGTGAAGCTGAGCGTCGCGCCGCCGCTGCTGCCGCGCACGACGCGCGCGTCGGCGACGCTCGCGCGCTGCCAGTCGCGCACGCGGCCGTCGTCGCAGCTGACGGCGTCGCGGCCAGCGACCGTCGTCGCCGTGTAGGCGGTACCGTCACAGGCGGCGACAGGGTCGGGGGTCGCCGCGGAGGCCGCGGGGGCGGCCAGCAGGAGCGAGATCAGCAGGGCGGCGGCGAGGCCCAGCGCGCGCGTGACGGAGGTCGACATCGACCCCGTTGTCGGCGGACCGTCAATAAGACTTGAGCGGGCGCGTGGACGCGCTGACCTGGCACCTCAAAGCGGTGTCGGGCAGCACCCGATCAGCCCGCAAAGCGCCGTTAAACGGATCCGGTCCAGAGCGTCGTGGACGCTCTGGACCGGATGCCTCGCGGGGACGCGGCTCGTTGCTACGCGGCGACCGGCTCCGGCAGCGCGCTCGGCTCGATCGTCAGCTCGATCTCGCCGTCGGCGTCGCCGGCGGTGACACGGTCACCGTCACGCAGGCGACCTTCGACGATCGCCTTCGTCAGCACCTTCTCCAGCGTGCGGCGCACGTGGCGCTGCAGCGGGCGGGCGCCGTACTGCGGGTCGAAGCCCTCGCGCGCCAGGCGTGCGATCAGCTCCTGCTCGACGTCGAGCGAGATCTCGCGCTCGTCCTCCAGCCGGACCTCGACGCGGGCGACGATCAGCTCGCCGATCCGCTCGATCTGCTCGGCGCTGAGGGCGTCGAAGACGACCAGCTCGTCGATGCGGTTGACGAACTCCGGCAGGAAGGCGTTCTTCGCCGCCGCGATCATCCGCTCCGAGGCCTCCGCGCGGTCCAGCTCGCCGCCTTCCTCGGCGGTGAAGCCGATGCCGCGCTTCTTCGCGCCGCCGGCGCCGAGGTTCGACGTCATCACCAGGATCGTGTTGGTGAAGTCGACCGTGCGGCCCTCGCCGTCGGTCAGGCGGCCGTCGTCCATCAGCTGCAGCAGCACGTTCCAGACCTCGGGGTGCGCCTTCTCGATCTCGTCGAGCAGCACGACGCTGTACGGGCGGCGGCGCACCGGCTCGGTCAGCTGACCGCCGTCGCCGTAGCCGACGTAGCCGGGCGGCGATCCGATCAGCCGCGCGACCGTGTGCGGCTCGCGGAACTCGGACATGTCGATCCGCACGAGCGAGCGCTCGTCGCCGAACAGCCGCTCCGCCAGCGCCTTCACCAGCTCGGTCTTGCCGACGCCGGTCGGGCCGAGGAAGAGGAAGCTGCCGACCGGGCGGTCGCCCTCCGACAGGCCCACGCGGGCGCGGCGGATCGTGTCGGCGACGACCTCGACGGCCGCGTCCTGCCCGATCACGCGATCGTGCAGGTCCGACTCCAGCTCCTGCAGCTTCTCCAGCTCGCCTTCGACCAGCTCGCCGACCGGGATGCCGGTGCGCACCGCGACGACCGCGGCGACGTCGGTCTCTGTGACCGCCAGTCCGCCGGCGGCCGTTCCGGGGCGCGCGGCCTCGCCGGCCACGGCCTCGCCGGGCTCCAGCACCTCGATCTGCTGCTCCAGCCGCGCGATCCGCGTCTTCAGCTCCGACGCGTCCTCGTACGCCTCCGCGTCGACGGCGGCCTGCTTCTCGGCCTGCAGGTGCTCCAGCTCACGCCGCAGCTTCGCGACGTCGCCGCGCTCACCGTTCAGGTGCACGCGCGCGGAGGCCTGGTCGATCAGGTCGATCGCCTTGTCAGGCAGGTGGTACTCGGTCACGTAGCGATCCGACAGCCGCGCCGCGGCTTCGAGCGCCGCGTCGGCGATCTTGACGCCGTGGTGCTGCTCGTAGGCGGACCGCAGACCGCGCAGGATCGCGACCGTCGCCTCGACGGTCGGCTCCTCGACGTGGACCGCCGCGAACCGCCGCGCGAGCGCGCCGTCCTTCTCGATCTTGCGGTACTCGGCCAGCGTGGTCGCGCCGACGACGCGCAGCTCGCCGCGCGCCAGCAGCGGCTTCAGCAGGTTGGCGGCGTCCATCGCGCCCTCCGCCCCGCCCGCGCCGACGATCGTGTGCAGCTCGTCGATGAACAGCACGACCTTGCCGTCGCTGTCGACGACCTCCTGCAGCGCGGTCTTCAGGCGCTGCTCGAACTGGCCGCGGAACTGCGCCCCGGCGACCATGCCGCCGAGGTCGACCGCGACGAGGCGGACGTCGTGGAGCGTCTCAGGCACCTGCTGCTGCGCGATCCGCAGCGCCAGGCCCTCGGCGATCGCGGTCTTGCCGACCCCGGCCTCGCCGATCAGGACGGCGTTGTTCTTGCGCCGGCGGGCCAGCACCTCGATCGTCTGCTCGATCTCGTCGTCGCGCCCGATCACCGGGTCGATGCGGCCGTTGCGCGCGTCCTCGGTCAGGTCGCGGCCGAACTGGTCGAGCGTCGGGGTCTTGGAGCCGCCGTCGTCGCCGTCGCCGTGAGCTGTCGCGACGCCGCGCTGGTTGGGCGCCCACGCCGGACCGGGCTGCGGGAAGCTGCCGGCGCCGCGCGAGGCGCGCGGGAAGCCGCGCTCGTTGCGCTCGCCGTCGGCGGGCGGGAAGGCGCCGAACGGGCTCGGCCGACGCGGGTCGCGGCTGCCGCCGCCGGCGGCCGGGCCGGCGAGCAGCGTGCGGGCGCACGTCTCGCAGAGCGCGCCATCGACGCGCTGACCCTGCGCGGACCAAGCGACCGGAACGGTCCCCGGACGCTTTCCGCAGACGGCGCAGGACTCTGCGCCGCCGGTGCTGGAATGCTCGTGGTTCGCCATTGGAATCTCTGTCTCTCTCTGAGGGATCTCAGTTGGGAGGACTCAGATTACCAGATGTGCTTGCGTGTGCAACTATCTGTGAGCGCTTGCACACAGTTGCCGACGCGCCAGCGAGGGATGCGTGATTCCAGAGTAGGAAGGCGCCGCGGGCACCCGCCGAGATGGCGCGGCGCGACGCGTGCGCGGATGGCGAGAGCGCGCGCCGGATCGCGCCGCAACCGGCTCGTCATTCCCATCCGCGCGCCTCCCGACACATCGCCGGACAGCACAAAGACAATCGATTGATCTGCTTCGCCCGGCGCACTAGGGTCAGCGCGGACAATCGATTGACTTGAGGAGAGAGTCTTGTCGAAGAGATGGATGGCCGCGGCCTTGACCGCGGCGCTGGCGACCTCTGGGGCGGCGGTCGCCCACGCGGCGCCAGGCTCCCCCGGGCACGGCAGAGACGGACGCGCGACGAGCGCGTGGAAGGGCGGCGAGCTGCAGGTCGACACCGCCGGCGTCGTCTCACGCTCGGACCTCGTACTGGAGGACCCGGCGTGGCACGAGCCGCAGAGCATGCCGCTCGGCAACGGCCGGCTCGGCGCCGCCGTCTGGTCGCGCGACGGGTTCACCGCGCAGCTCAACCGCAACGACACCTTCCCCGACCTGAAGAGCGCCGGGCGGCTCTCCGTCCCCGGCCTCTTCCGGCTCGCCAGCGCCGCCGACTACGACGGCCGGCTCGCGCTGCACGACGCGGAGCTGCGCCAGCGCGGCGGCGGCATGACCGCGCGCGCCTACGTGCGCGCCGACAGCGACCAGCTCGTGCTGGAGGTGACCGGCGCGCCGGCCGGCGAACGGCAGACGGCCGAGCTGCGGCTGCCGGCCGCGCGCAGACCGGCGACCAGCGCCGACGGCGGGATCGCGGCGCTCGCCGAGACCTTCTCCGACGCGAGAAGCGGCGTCTCCAGCGGCGCCGTCGCCGCGATCACCGCGAAGGGCCGCGACGTGCGCGCCGAGGCGATCGACGGGACCACCGTGCGGATCAGCTTCCTGCCCGAGCGCGACGGCAGCTTCCGCGTCGTCGCCGGCGTCCCGACCTACAACGGCGGCGACGTCGCCGCCGCCGCGCGCGACGCGGTCGCCGGCGCGGGCGGCCCCGCCAGCAAGCTCGAACGGCCCCACCGCGACTGGTGGCACGCCTTCTGGGAGCAGGCCGCGCCGCTGCGCGTCGACTCGCCCGACGGCGTCGGCGAGTACATGGAGGCGCTGCGCGCGCAGCAGCTCTACACGACGGCCGCCACCCAGCGCAACGCCGTCCCGACCGGCCAGGCCGGCGCGGCCAACATGCTCAACCCGTGGCCCGACGGAGCCACCTCGCCGTCGACCTGGTTCCACTTCAACGTGCGCCAGCAGGTGTTCGCCAACTTCGGCGCCGGCACCGCCTCCTTCAACGACGCCTACCTGCGGCTCTACACCGACCGGCTCGCGAGGCTGCGCGCCTGGACGCAGGCCAACTGGCCCGGCGCTGAGGGCACCTGCGTGCCGGAGCTGATCCGCTTCGACGGCAGCGCCGACGGCTGCGTCGCCGCCGGCGAGCCGAGCTGGACCAACCGCATCCTCACCGGCGGCCTCGAGGTCTCGCACGACATCTGGCAGCAGTACCGCCACACCGGCGACCCGGCCGTGCTGCGGCAGGGCTACCCGCTGATGTCCGAGGTCGCGCGCTTCTACCTCTCGCAGCTGAGAGCGGGCGCCGACGGCCTCCTGCACCTCAACAACGTCAACGCGTTCGAGACGCAGTGGGGCACGACCGACCCCGCGCCCGACCTCGCCGGCATGCGGGTCGTCTTCCCGATCGTCGCGAGGCTGGCCGCCGAGCGCGGCGACGGCGAGCTGGCGGCGCGGCTGCGCGACGCCCACGCGAAGCTGCCGCCGCTGCCGACGACCAGCCGCGGCGGCGAGCAGGTGCTCGCCTGGTCGGCGACCGACGAGCCGGCGAAGAACACGCAGAACGTCGAGCTGGAGGCGCTGGTGCCGTGGGGGGTGCTCGGCGCCGACTCGCCGCTGATGCAGGCGAGCTTCCGCCAGCGCGTCTTCCCGCTCACGCGCGAGTGGAACGAGGACCCGATCTGGGCGGCGCGGCTGCATCTCCCGGACGAGATGCGGACGCTGCTCGTGCAGGGCACCGACGACCTGCAGAAGTACCCCAACGGCTTCACCGTCCACGGCAAGAACGACGACCCGCTCGTCGGCCGTCACCAGTACAGCTCGTGGAACGCGATCGTCGCGAGCGCGCTGCAGGAGGGGCTCGTGCAGTCCTATGACGGAACGGTCCGGATCGCGGCGTCGGTGCCGCGCGGCTGGAACGTCTCCGGCTCGGTCGAGATCGGCGGCGGGCATCGCGTCAGCACGCAGCTCGCCGACGGCGTGCCGACGGTCGTCGGGATCGAGGCCGGCGCCAGCGAGCGCGTGACGATCGCCAACCCGTGGCCCGGCGCCTGGGTGCGCGTCGTCGCGGCCGACCGCCGCGGCAGAGGCCATGGGCGCGGCGGCCACGGCGGTGACGGCGGCGGCACGGTCGTGCGGCCGACGCGCGCCGCGACCGTCGACGTGCCGCTCCAGCGCGGCCGCGCCTACACGCTGGAGCGGGTCGCCCGCCCGGCGGCGTCGTTCCGCTTCGGCACGCTCGCGGGCGCGCCGGCAAGCACCGTCAAGCGGCTCGGCGAGCGGACGCTCGGCGTCGCGAGCGGCCAGCCCAGCGCGCAGATCGCCAGCGACCTCGTCGCAAACGTCGCGCCGGAGAAGCTGCACGCGCTGACGCCCGCGCGCGTCGGCGCGCAGCTCTACGTCGACCGCTCCGACACGATCGCCGCGCTGCCGCCGGCGCTGGAGGGCGCGACGACGATCCGCGGCGCGACCGCCGACGCGCGTGTCACCGCGCCGACCGACTACCTGTCGTTCGACCTCAGCCGTCCGGCGCCGGTCGCGGTCGCGATCGACGCGCGCGGCGAGGGCAGATGGTGGCCGGCATGGCTGACCGAGCAGGGCTTCGAGCGCAGCGGCACGACCGTCGCCACGCGCGACTACCTGCAGCGCTTCCAGATCCAGGGCGGGAAGGTCCGCGCCTCCGGCGGCGGCGTCACGCTGACGCGCGCCGGCAGCGACTGGGGCGACCAGGTCGTCGAGGTCTCCGTCCACCAGGTGCAGGTCGGCGCCGCGGTCGTCTTCCGCGCGCCCGACAGCAGAAACGGCTACGTCTGGCAGCTCGGCGGGCCGCTCGGCAGCCCCGGCGGCCTCGGGCAGCTGCGGATGAGCGTGCTGGTCAACGGCAGATCGACGCTGCTCGGATCGGTCTCGCCGATCAGACCGGCGCCCGGTCACACCTACCGGCTGCGGATCGAGGCGATCGGCGACCGCATCCGCACGTTCGTCGACGGGACGCTGGTCGACGAGCGCACCGACGCGACCCACGCCGCCGGCAGAGTCGGCGTCTCGCTCGGCGGCAGCGACGTCGGCGTCTACGACGACTGGAAGGTGACGAACCCGGCCGGCGCGACGCTGTTCGAGGAGCGCTTCGACGGCGACCTGTCGGCCTGGGACGTCCCGGCCGGGCGCCAGGACAACCCGCTCGTCGTCTTCACGAAGCAGTTCCCGGCCGGGCGCGTGACGCTCGGGCCGCCCTCCGGCATCAGCGGGCAGGGCGACGCGCCGTACGTCACGTTCGTCGGCGGGAGGTGACGCGGTAGGAGCGCGGCGTGGCGGCGGCTAGGGAGTCGTCGCCGCGCCGGGCGTCGTGCCGGCGTCCGGCGTCGTACCGGCGCCGGGCGTCGTGCCCGCGTCCGGCGTCGAGCCGGCGTCGGGCACGATCACGGTGCGCCCGTCGGCGAGTCTGTAGACGGTCCCCAGTCTCTCGCCCTGGCCGACCACTCTCTCCCCCGGTCTCAGCTCGATCGTTCTGACCGTCTCGCCGGCTCTCGTGACGATCGAGCCCTCCGGCGCGCCGTTTCTGTTCGGCGTTCTGTTGATCAGGTCGTCGGTCAGGTTGAGCGAGGAGAGCGACGACAGCAGGAACGCGATCGACAGCACGATGCCGAGGTCGAAGAGGTTGACGAGCCCGTCGAGCGGGTCGCCGGCGCGATCCTCGCGCGAGCGGGCGCGGGCACGGATCGTCGGCTGGCCGGGGGCGCCGCCGGGCGGTCCGTAGCGGGTCATGCCGAGGACTCCGCCGACAGCTTCTCCGCCGCCGACTCCATCCCGACGCTCTGGCGCGGATGGGTGTGCAGCGGCGGGGCGGCGGCCGGGAAGGTCGCCAGCTGCGCGTTGACGTACTCGATGTCGGAGTAGTCCTGGTCGTACATGCGGTCGCGCACCAGCGAGACCGCGAAGGCGATCGCACCGATGAGCAGGCCGGCGACGGTGACGCTGAAGGCGACGCGGAGGTCGTCGGTGAGCCGCTCGACGTCGCCGTCGCCGAGCGCGGCGAGCGCCGGCGAGAGCGGGATCAGCGTGCCCATCAGGCCGAGCGCCGGGCCCATCCGCACGAGGATGCGGGTCCGCTCCAGCCGCTTGACCGAGCGGTAGTCGTACTCGGCGAGGCGCTTGGCGATGCGGTTGGCGGCGTCGGGATGGTCGCGCTGCTCGACGATCGCCTCCAGCGCCTCGTTCATCGCGTCGTTGTAGCCGACGCTTCTGACCGCGCGCAGGGCGGTCGCTCTGTCGCCGGCGGCGAGCGCCTCGCGCGCGAGGTCGACGGCGTGCTCGGTGCGCGCGACGCTGCGGACGCGGCGCCGGCGCTGCTCGGCGAGCAGGCTGCCGACCTCGGCGATCGCGACGATGAGCGCGAGCACGGAGCCGATCAGCACCGGGTAGCGCAGCGCGTCGGAGATCTCGAAGAGGATGTTTTCGATCGTCATGGTCTGAAGTACGGGAGCGTCGTGCGGGATTCGAGCCCCCATCCAAGCACGACGAGCAGCAGGAGGCCGAGCGCCACCCACACGCCGGTCGGCACGTGCAGCGATCTGTCGGCCTGCGGCGGCTTCAACCCGAGCAGCTCCTGGTCGGCGGGCGTGATGGCGGCGCTCGGGACGACCGGCACGCCGGTCGCGGAGGCGAGCAGGTAGCCGTCGACCGTCTCGCCCTGCGGCAGCTCCGGCGCGGCCGCTCTTCTGGCCGGCGCTCTTCTCTGCGGCGCTCTTCTCACCGGCGTGGCCGGGGCGGTCGGCGCGGGGTCGGGCGTCGGGGGCGGCGTCGCGGCCGGCGCCGGCGGCGTGTAGCCGCTGCTGCCGCCGCCGTTGTAGCTGCCGTCGCCGCTCGTCTGCGGCACCTCCGGCGCGTCGGTCGCGGCGTCGTCGGGCGCGTCCTCCTGCGGCGCGTCTCTGACGCCCTTGCCTCTGCCGCCGGCCGTTCTGACCCTGTCTCTGTCTCTCTCGGGCAGATAGCCGTCGTCGGGTCTTTCGCGAGAGATGACCGCGAACGACGTCAGCCCCTGCCCGCTGTCGATCGGTCGGCCGTTCTGGAGGTAGGTGACCGTCACGTTGTAGTCACCGGCCTCGTCGAATCTGCGCACGGTCCCCGGCTCGCTGGTTTTGAAGCGCGTCCCCGCCGCGTCGTTGATGTACCACTCGTACGTCAACGACGCCGGGTCGTAGCCGAACGGCACCGTCACGACGAATCTGATCGATCCGCCCTCGCGCACCCCGGACGGCAGCGCGGTGACCGCCGGCTCCTGGCGCAGGTTGAGCCGCAGGACGTTGTCGGCCGACGGCACGACGATGATTCTCGCGTCGTCGCCGGTCGCCGAGCGCACGAGCTTGAGCTGGCCGTCGGTGTCCTGGAAGACACCCGCCGTCATGCTGTTCGCCATCAGCGACTGCCCGCTCATGACGAGGTCGTAGGTGCCGGCGCGCGGGGCCGCGACCGCGTTGTAGGTCGTCAGCTCCAGGTCGAACAGGTTGAGGATCGTTCTGAGCGAGACGGAGGCCATCACGCTGCGTTGGCCGTTTTCGCCGTCCGGCACCCAGAACGGGGCGCCCGAGAGGTGATTGATCAGTCTCGACCACGGGATCGTCAGCGGCGCGGCGGCCGGGTCGGCGGGCTGTATCGAGACGATCGGATCCTGCGCCGTCCCCGCCGGCGGCGCCTCCTGCGCCTGCGCCGGCACGGCACAGGCGATCAGCAGCGCCGCGAGAGCCAGCAGCGCGCGCAGCGGATGCTGGCGGGCCGTGGCACGGAGACGGTCGTTCGAGCGGCGCATGGGCGGTGACGCGAAGGCCGTCGGAGCAACGCCGCGTCACCGCAACCTTACTACGGATTAGGCGTCCCTAAGAGGGGTGGGACGGCCGACCGCGCGGACGAACACCCAGCTCTTGAGCGCGACGTAGCGGGTCACCGTCGCCGCCAGACCGGCGATGACGAGCACGCTCAGCTGGACCCAGCCGGCCGGATCCGCGTCGATCCCGTGCAGCGTCGCGAGCGCGCCGCTGGTCAGCGCCAAGGTCAGCACGAAGACGACGACGCCCTGCGCGTACTGGCGCACGCGCTCGGCGCTGCCGCGGATGCCGAAGGTCCAGCGGCGGTTGGCGGCCGTGTTGGCGACGGCGGTCGTGCCGAGCGCGATCACGTTCGCGAGCGCGGCGCCGAGCGCGAGGCCGCCGCTGAGCAGCACGAACAGCAGCGCGTAGGCGAGCGTCGAGGCGACGCCGACCGACATGAAGCGCACGATCGGGCTGTCGAGCAGCAGCCGCCAGACGCCGAGCAGGTCGGCCTTCGCGGTCGAGACGATGTCGACACGCGAGTCGGGGTCGTCGACCCAGTCGACCGGCACCTCGTGGATCCGCAGGCCGCGCCGCTGCGCGAGCACGAGCAGCTCGGTGTCGAAGAACCAGCCCTCGTCCTTGACGTCGGGCAGCAGCGTCGCCAGCGCGTCGGCGCGGACGGCCTTGAAGCCGCACTGCGCGTCGCTGAAGCGCGCCCTCAGGACCGTGTGGAGGATCGCGTTGTAGGAGCGCGAGATCAGCTCGCGCTTCGGCCCTCGCACGACGCGCGCGCCGTGCGCCAGGCGCGTGCCGATCGCGACGTCGCTGTGACCCGAGAGCAGCGGCGCCACCAGCGGCAGCAGCGCGCGCAGGTCGGTCGAGAGGTCGACGTCCATGTAGGCGACGACGCGCGCGCCGGAGGCCGACCAGGCGGCCCGCAGCGCGCGACCGCGGCCCTTCTGCGCCAGCCGCATGTAGGCGACGTCGCGCAGCTCGCCGGCCAGTGCCCGGCCGATCCGCTCGGTCGCGTCGACCGAGGCGTTGTCGGCGACGACGATCCGCCACGAGAACGGCAGCTCGGCGGTGAGGAAGCGGTGGAGGCGCCGCACGCAGGTCTCGAGCGTCGCCTGCTCGTTGTACACGGGGACGACGATCTCGACCTGGGGCGCCGAGGTGACGATTGACATGGGACCAGCGTCGATCCCGGCCGTGCGAGCACCGTGGGCGCTCGCTGGGGATTCACTGAGACGGCAGCGTGACGGTGAACTCGGCGCCGCCGCCAGGGGCGTTGGCGGCGCCGACGGCGCCGCGATGGGCGTCGACGATCCCGGCGACGATCGCGAGGCCGAGCCCGGCGCCGGCCTGGCCGCGGGTGCGGCCGCCCTCGGCGCGCCAGAAGCGCTCGAACAGCTCCGCCGGGTCCGTGTCGGGCGGCAGCCCGGGGCCGTGGTCGCGCACGACGATCCGCGTCGTGCCGGCGGCGCCCTCGGCCGCCTCGACGGCGACCTCGATCGGCGTCCCCGCCGGCGTGTGCACCAGCGCGTTCCGAAGCAGGTTCGCCAAGACCTGGTGGAGCTGGGCGGCGTTGCCCTCGACGACCGCCGTGCCGCCGACCGGCAGTCCCAGCGTCAGCTCGCGCTCGGGCGCCGCGGCGCGCGCGTCGTCGACGGCGTCGCGCGCGAGCGCGGCGAGGTCGACCGGGCCGTGCTCGGCCTCGCGCACCTCGTCGAGGCGCGCGAGCGCGAGCAGGTCCTCGACCAGCACCCCCATCCGCGTCGCCTCCTCCTCGATCCGCCGCATCGCCTTCTCGGTGTCCTCGGGCGAGCGCGCGGCGCCGATCCGGAACAGCTCCGCGTAGCCGCGGATCGAGGAGAGCGGCGTGCGCAGCTCGTGCGAGGCGTCGGCGAGGAAGACGCGCAGCCGCTCCTCGCTCTGGCGCCGCTGCTCGAAGGCGACCTCGAGCCGGTCGAGCATGCCGTTGAAGGCGAGGCCGAGCCTGCCGACCTCGCTGCGCGGGTCGGTCGCCGCGACGCGCTGCGAGAGGTCGCCGCCGGCGATCTTGCCGGCGGTGTGGGTCATCCGCTCCAGCGGCAGCAGCCCGACGCGCACCAGCAGCCAGGCGCCGACGCCGAGCAGCAGCAGCACCCCGCCGATCACCAGCCCCTCGACGAGCAGCAGCCGCTCGAGCGTCTGGTCGACGTCGGTCAGCGGGATCGCGGCGACGATCGTGCCGGCGCCGGCCGGATCTCTCGACGCCAGCACGCGGAACTGCACGTCGCTGTCGCCGCGCGCGTCGACGGTGAACGGCTCACCCGGCGTGATCACCGCCGGCAGCTTCGGCTGCGGCGTGGCGGCGTCCTCGTCGTAGGCGATCACGACCGGGTCGCCGATCGCCTCGCCGTTGCTGTCGTAGCGCTCGCCCCAGGTGCCCGGCGGCAGCCCGAAGCCGGGCTCCTTGCCGCCCGGCGGGCCGGCCGGACGACCGCCGCCGCCGAGTCCGCCGCCGACCGGTCCGGGCGCGACGCCCGCGCCGTTCTCGGCGAGCGCGCGCGCCAGCGCCATCGGCGCCTCCTCGAGCTGCTGGTCGACGCGGTCGAGCAGGAACGAGCGCTGCTCGGCGTAGGTGATCCCGGCGAGCGCCACCAGCCCGACCGCGGCGAGCGCGAGCAGGCCGGCGACCAGGCGCGCGCGCAGCGACCTCACCGCGGCTGCCTCACGTGGCGCGCGGCAGCCGCAGGGCGTAGCCGACGCCGCGCACCGTCTGGATCAACGGCGGCCCGTGCGCGTCGAGCTTCTTGCGCAGGTAGCTGACGTAGGTCTCCAGCACGCGCGCGTCGCCGCCGAAGTCGTAGCTCCAGACGTGCTCCAGCAGCTGCGCGCGCGTCAGCACCCGCCGTGGGTTGAGCATCAGGTAGCGCAGGAGCCGGTACTCGGTCGCGGTCAGGTCGATGAACTCGCCGGCGCGGGTCACCTCGCGCGCGTCGTCGTCCAGCTCGAGGTCCTCGAAGACCAGTCTGCTCGACTCCGCCTCGGCGACGCCGCTGCGGCGCAGGATCGTGCGGATGCGGGCGACCAGCTCCTCGAGGCTGAACGGCTTCGTGACGTAGTCGTCGCCGCCGAGCGTCAGGCCGCGCACTCTGTCGTCGGTCGCGTCGCGCGCGGTGAGGAAGATGATCGGCACCTTCGCGCGCTCGGCGCCGAGCCGTCTGGCGACGTCGAAGCCCTCCATGTCGGGCAGCATCACGTCGAGCAGCAGCAGATGCGGGCGGAACACGAGCACCTGCTGCAGCGCCTCGGCACCGGTCGCCGCCGAAGCGACCTCGAAGCCCTGGAATCTGAGCGCCATCGTGATCACGTCCACGATGTTGGGCTCGTCATCGACGACGAGCACCCGATGGGTCTGGTCACCCTGGGGGTTCATGGCTGCAGTATCCCTACCCAACCTGGGAGCTTCCTGAGTGCCGGCTGTGCGCAGCGCGCTCATGACGCCAGCGCCCGCAGCGCGTCGGCCGTGCCCTGCAGGTCGTAGAGCCCGTCGACGGTCGTCTCGCTGCCCACCTGCGCCGCCGCGTCCATCGCGGTGGTGGAGCCGGTGCGGCCGTCGTTGCCCATCCCGCCGCTGCCGCTGTCGCTCACGAGCACCCAGCGGATCTCGCCGCTCTCGACGGCGTTCGCGAGCCAGTCGACCGAGACCTCGCTCTCACGGCCGGAGAAGCCGCCGATGCCGGCGACGCTCGCGCCCGACTGGATGATCGAGGTCGCCGCGCCCTGTTGGCTGGAGACGCCGATCGTGCCGCCGCCGTTGGCGTTCACGTAGGTGAGCGCCTCGGTCAGGTTGGCGTCGCCGCCGAACATGCCGCCTCCGCCGCCCCCGGGGCCGCCGGTCATCCCGGCGGGAGGCGTCCCCAACTGCATCTGGGGGCCGCCCTGCGTCATCCCGGGCGGTCCGCCCTGGCCGCCGCCGAAGCCGCCTCTGCCACCCATCCCGCCCGGCCCGCCGCCGCCCGGCCCGCCGCCCATCCCGACGTCCGCGGGTCCGCCCGCGGGGAAGGTCGAGCTGGTCGCGTGGCCCAGCGTCTGGAAGGCCCAGCTGGCCGGCGCGAACAGCAGCAGCGCGAGCATCGCCGCGAGCGCCGCGTTGCGCAGTCGCCCGCTGACGCCCGGGAGCGCCACCGCCACGACGGTCGCGCCGCCGGCGAGCACGACGACCGGCGCCAGCCAGCCCATGTCGCCGGTCGCGTGCAGGACCGCCAGCGTCGTGATCACGCCGCCGGCGACGGCCGCCGCGCCGACGATCCGCGCCCGCGTGCCGCCTTCCTGCACCAGCCCGACCGTCGCGCCGACGAGCGCCGCCGCGAACGGCGCCAGCGCCGAGACGTAGTACGGGTGGAAGATCCCTCTCGCGAAGCTGAACGCGATCGCGCTGGTGGCGAAGGCGCCGCCGACCGCGATCAGCCAGCCGCTGCGCAGGTCCGAGCGGCGCAGCCGCGTCGCGACGAGCAGGCCGATCCCGCCGACGAGCGCGACGCCGAGCAGCCAGCCGACCTGGCCGCCGAGCGACTCGCCCAGCAGCCGCAGCGGGCCGGCGTCGCCGCCGAAGACGGAGCCGCCACCGCCGCCGCCACCCGGACCGCCCGTCCCGCCGCCGGGCCCGCCGAGCTGTCCATCGAGCCGGCCGAGGCCGTTGTAGTCCATGATCAGCGACCAGATCGAGTTGTCAGTCGTGCCGCCGACCCACGGCCGGTCGGCCGCGGGCGTCAGCCACACCAGCAGCGGCCACGCCAGCCCGACCGCCGCCAGCGCGATCCCGCCGAGCAGGAGCTGCTTGAAGCTGTCGAGCAGGCCGCGGCCGCGCGGCGAGGTCCACAGCCACGCGAGCGCGATCCCGGGCACGACCAGCAGCGCCGCGCCCATCTTCGCCTCGAAGCCGAGGCCGACCATCACGCCCGCGAGCACGATCCACTTCGTGCGGCCGTCTTCGAGGCCGCGCACGAGGAACCAGATCGCCGCGACCGAGCAGAGGATCAGCAGCGCGTCGGGGTTGTTGTGGCGCGAGATCGCGACGGTGACCGGCGTCAGCACGAGCGCGAGCCCGGCCGCGAAGCCGGCCGCGCGGCTGAAGCGGCGCCGCACGAGGTCGTAGGTGAGGCCGGCGCTCGCCATCCCCATCAGCGCCTGCGGCACGAGGATCGCGAGCGAGTTGAAGCCGAACAGGCGGACCGACAGCGCCTGCACCCACAGCGCCAGCGGCGGCTTGTCGACGGTCATCAGCCCGCTGCTGTCGAACGAGCCGTAGAGGAAGTCGTGCCAGCTCTCCGACATCGAGCGGACGGCAGCGCTGTAGTACGTGTTGGCCCAGCCGTTGCGGCTGAGCGCCCACAGGTAGAGCACGCCGGCCAGCACCAGCAGCCCGAGCAGCTCGGGGCGGCGCCGCAGCGCGGTCAGGAAGGCGGTCGCCTTCGAAGGGGCGGCGGCATCGGTCGCCGCGCCTGCCGGGGCGGCCCGGCCGCCGAGGCCGGCGGCCGCGCCGGCATGTTCGAGCTTCGCTGGATTCGGTCGCATGGTCGAGCATCGTGCGACCGCTCCCTGGGAGCACCCTGGGAGGCGCCCGAGCGGTGGCCGGGAGGCGTGCGCGGCGCCCCGTCCTCGCACGGAGAGGGGGCGAACCCGCGCGCCGACTCTCATAGTTCTTTGAGGTGAGGACAAGGAGTCGTTCAGGGTTCGCGGTGATGCTGCAGCCATGAACAGCGCGGCGATCTCCTCAAATCGCACCTCCCTCCCCTCCCTGCAGGCGCTCTATTCCGACCCGACCCGCCGTCGTTCGCGCGAGCGCGACCTCGGGCTGCGCTGGAGAGCGCGCGACGGCTCGACCTACCGCGCCGCCTGGATCGAGGAGACGGAAGAGCTGTACACCGTCCGCCACCTCGACGGCGAGGGTCACGGCGGCAGCGTGCGGATCCTCGGCCGCGTGCCGGCCGCGAGAGTCGAGCGTGCGCTGCGCGACTGGCCCGCCGTCTGCGGCGGCGACGCCTCCTACGAGTGGCTGCTCTGGCAGGTCCGCCGGCTGCCGCGCTGAAGCGGCGACGCCCCTCCCCGCGGCCCCGCGCGCGCTGACCCGCGCCCGCGACGGCGCTTGCCTCGCCGCCGCCCGCCCGCCTAGGCTTGCGCCGGTAAACGGCGCGGAGGAGTTCCGGTGAACAACAAACGGCTGACGCTGGTGGCGATGATCTTCGCCGTCGCGATGATGTTCATCGACCAGACGATCGTCGCGCTCGCGATCCCGGAGCTGCAGGACGACCTGTCGCTGTCGGCGACCGGCGCGCAGTGGATCATCAACGGCTACCTGCTCGCGCTCTCGGCCCTCTTCGCGCTCGGCGGCAAGCTCGCCGACGTGCTCGGCCACCGGCGGATGGTGCTGATCGGTGTCGTCGGCTTCGCGCTCTTCTCCGCCCTCTGCGGCGCCACGCCGACCGGCGACTTCGGCGAGACGTGGATGATCTTCTTCCGCATCCTGCAGGGCGCCAGCGCCGCGGTGCTGTTCCCGGCCGCGCTCGCGATCGTCGTCGCCGCCTACCCGCTGCGCGAGCGCGGCAAGGCGCTGGCGATCTTCTTCGCCGCCACCGGCGGCCTCACCGCGGTCGGCCCGCTCGCCGGCGGCTACCTGACCGAGTGGACGTGGCGCGCGATCTTCTGGGTCAACGTCCCGGTCGCGATCATCGCGGTCGTGCTGACGCTGCGCGCCAAGCCCGACCAGAGACCGCACAGAGTCCCGATCGACTACCGCGGCGCGGTGCTCGTCTCGATCGCGATGGGCCTCGCCGTGCTCGGCCTCCAGCAGGCGGCCGTGTGGGGTTGGGCCGACCCGCGCACGATCGGCTGCATAGTCGCCGGGCTGGTGCTGCTCGTCGTCTTCGTGCTCTACCAGCTGCGCACGACCGATCCGCTGATCCAGGTGCGGATCTTCGCCCAGAGAGCGTTCAGCGCCGACAACCTCGTGCTGTTCCTGATATCGGCCGTGTTCGTGCCGCTCTTCTTCTTCGCCAGCGTCTACGCGCAGGCGTCGCTCGACTACAGCTCGAGCGAGGCCGGCCTCTTCCTGCTCGTCTTCTTCGGCGGCTTCGCGACGGCCTCGCAGTGGGGCGGGCGGATCCTCGACAGCAAGGGCGCCAAGCCGGCGGTCGCGCTCGGCTGCATAGTCGCGGCGCTCGGCTTCTGGCTCTGGGGCCAGCAGCTGCCCGACATGGACTTCTCCAACCAGTGGTACTACCTCGCGCTCGCGGGCGCCGGCATGGGCCTGGTGCTCGGACCGGTCAGCACCGACGCCGTCAACCGCGCGCCGAGAACGAGCTACGGCGAGGTCACCGGCATCACGCAGACGGTGCGCAACTTCGGCGCCTCGCTCGGCCTCGCGATCCTCGGCTCGGTCCTGATCAGCGAGAACGTCCGCCGCATCGACGACTCACTCACGTCCAGAGGCGTGCCGAGCGCCTGCGCCGAGTCGATCGCGCACTCGATCTCCGGCGGCAGCGCCGCCGCAGGCAGCGCCTGCGGCTCCGGCGGCGGCCCGACCAGAGCGATGCTCGACGCCGTCCAGCTCGACGTCGCGCAGTCGACGCAGGTCGTCGTCTACGCGATGGCGGGGATCATGGTCGTCGCCTTCCTCGTCGCCAGATTCGGGATGCCGCGCGGCCGCGTCGAGGAGCAGGTCGTGGCCGACGACGAGACCGCCGCCGCGCCAGCGGCGTAGATTCCGCACGCATGAGCCCATTCGAGACCGAACTGCGCCGCCTCGACGGCAGCGACCTCGACCGTGACGCGCTCGCCGAGCGCGTCGTCCTCGTCGTCAACGTCGCCTCGCGCTGCGGCCTGACGCCGCAGTACGAGGGGCTGGAGCGGCTGCAGCAGCGCTTCGGCGACGACGCCTTCACCGTCCTCGGCGTGCCCTGCAACCAGTTCATGGGCCAGGAGCCCGGCACGCCGGAGGAGATCGCCACCTTCTGCTCGACGACCTACGGCACGACCTTCCCGCTGACGGAGAAGGTCGAGGTCAACGGCGAGGAGCGCCATCCGCTCTACGCGCACCTGACCGCCCATCCCGACGCCGCCGGCGAGGCCGGCGACGTGCAGTGGAACTTCGAGAAGTTCCTGCTCGCCCCCGGCGGCGAGGTGGTCGCCCGCTTCCGCCCGCAGACCGAGCCGGAGTCCGACGACGTCGTCGGCGCGATCGAAGCGGCGCTGGCGCGCGCGGGAGCCTGAGCTACCGCACCTTCACGGTCATCTTCATGCCCGGGTGGATCGTGCAGTGGATCGCGTACGTGCCGGCGCGGCCGAGCTGCTTCGAGTAGCTGCCGCGCACCTTGTTCGGGCTGTGGAAGCGCGTCGGCCCTCTCGACACGGAGACGTTGTGCGCGGCGCGGCCGCGCCAGACCCATCTGACGGTCGTCCCCTTGGCGACCGTCAGTGCGGTCGGCGCGAAGACGTTGTCCTTGACGGTGACGGTCTTGGTGGCGGCGAGCGCGGGCACGACGGCGAGCGCGCCGCCGCCGGCGGCGACGATGGCTGCCGCCGCCGCGACGAGGAGCTTGCGGTTGATCATGAGCTGGTCCTAGTTCTTCAGGCGTTGCTTCGGGACGACACGGAAGGCGCCCCGCATGAACGGATGGATGCGGCAGAAGTACGTGTAGGTGCCGGGCGAGAGGTCGCGCGGCGTCTTCCACGACAGTCTTCCGATGCAGCCGGTCTTGACCGCGTTGATGAGGCCGGTCGGCCCGCCCTCCTCGCAGTCCTCTCTGGCGGCCGGCACGTCGATCACGGGGCTGCCCGGGACGCTCGCGTCACCGTAGCCGCCTCCGCCTCCGCCGAGGCCGACCGTCCCGATCGCCGGCCCGAAGCCGAGCTCGCCGGAGTCGAACAGCCCGGCGCCGTCGGCGAGCGGGAAGCTGATGCCGCTGCCGCGGTCGCACGGCGCTCTGCACGCGGTGACGGTGTGGAAGCGGACGGTCGCCGGCTCGTCTCTGTTGACGAACGTGAGGCTGCTGCCCTGCGCGACCGACGGCGGCAGCCCGCTGCGACCCGGCATCGTCAGGTCGCCCGGCGCGAAGCCGAAGTTGCGGATCACGACCTTCGAGACGAACGGGCCCTGGCGCAGCTTGACCGCGTTGGAGTAGCCGGGATTGCGTCTGCGCGTGCCGGGCGGTTCGACGTTCTCGCGCAGACGGCCGTGCGTGAGGAAGTCGCTCTGGTCGACCTGGCCGGTGAAGGGGTCGACGCCGCCCTCGTCGCCGACGGTGATGCCGGTGATCATGATCCCCATCACCTCGTACCAGGAGGCGCGACTGGTGTCGTAGGTCGCGTTGACGGCGAGCACGTCGCCTCTGCGAATCTGCACCCGCCAGTCGGGGCCGGTCGCGCTCATCGCGACGTCCCACGAGACGGCGCCGCTCGGCTCGTAGTAGTTCGCGCGTGAGCGGAAGACGCGCACGGTGCGGCCGGCGCGCGTCACCGTCAGGTCGGTCCACAGCCCGCCCGGATGGAGGTGACCGGCGGCGAGCACGAGCGTCGCGTCGCGGTCGGCGACCCACTGGTTGCGGGGGCTGCCCGCCGGGCGGTCCGGGTACGGGTCCTTCGCCTGGTCGGGGTAGGCGAACTTGCCGCGCGTGCCGGAGCCCTTCAGCGCGTTGAAGACGGGGTACGGCTTGACGCCCTGGACGTCCATCCACTGCGTCCGGATCTCTCTGACGCCGGCCGCCTCGGGCGCGCTGTCGGGGATGAAGTACAGCTCGTAGGTGAGGTAGACCTGGTGGGGCTGGCCGACGAGGTCGTGGATCATGTGGTTGACGAGCCACATCTGTCTCGTCGTGTAGCGCCAGCCGTATCCCTGGGGTGCGCTGAAGTTCGTCTTCTCCTCACCGGCCGCGAAGGTCGGTCTGAAGTCGACCAGCCAGACCGCGTGGTGCAGGTGGACCTCGGTGACGGGCGGGCTCTTCCCCGTTCTGGCGTCGACGAGGCCCGGGCGGAAGCCGACGATCCAGCCGTCGACGTTCGGCCGCTCCTTCTGCAGGTCGACGTCGATCAGGTTCTGCCCCGGTCTGATCGTCAGCGGCCCGAATCTGTATCTCAGCACCTGCGCGCCGGGCGGCGGCCCGGGGTCGCGCACCGGGATCCGCATGTTCGTCGCCGTTCTCGTGAACGCCGAGGCGTGCGCGTCGGCGCGGTACTGCTCGTCGATGCGGCTCGCCGCGGCGGCGGGCACGGCGGCGAACGCGCACAGCGCGGCCGCGCTGACGACGAGCGGAAGCGTCCGCGCAAGCCGCGAGAACAACGACATCGGACCGACCTCTCCTCGGGTGTCACAGCGACGGCACGGCATTACCGCACGGTCAACAACAACGTAACGGCCGCCACAGGCGCGGTCAACGCGCGACCGTCGCCGTCAGCGCGGCGCGCTCGGCAAGCGCGGCCGCCGGCTCAGCGCAGGAGCGGCTGCGGCTCCTCGTCGTGCGTCGCGGCCTGGTGGATCAGCGTCGCCATCACGCGACGGCTGACGTCGGTCTCGTAGCTGAGGCCGAGCTTCAGGAAGATCGCGTTGATGTGCTTCTCGACCGCGCGCTTGGTCAGCACGAGGTCGGCGGCGATCCGCGCGTTGCTCTTGCCGGTCGCGATCTGCGCGAGCACGTCGCGCTCGCGCGGCGACAGCTCGGCCAGCGGCGACCGCTCGGCGAGCGCTCGCACGGCGCGCATCCGCTCGATCACGCACGCGTCGATGTAGGCGCCGCCATGGGCGACGACGTCGATCGCGGCGACGAGCTGGCGGCTGTCGTCGAGCCGCTCCTTCAGCAGGTAGGCGCGGCCGCCGGCGCCGTCGGCGAGCAGTTCGACGCCGAAGCGGGGCTCGACCCGCTGGCTCAGCTCGACGACGCCGATGTCGGGATGGCTGCGCCGCAGCTCCTCGCCGATCGCGAGCGGCGGCGGCTCGCGCCCCCGGTCGGGCGCGAGGCTGCTGTCGGTCACGACGACGTCCGGCTGCTCGCGCTCGACCGCGGCCAGCAGCGCGGCGCGGTCGCGGCAGACGGCGACGACCTCGACGCCGTCGGCGTCGGCGAGCAGATGCGCGACGGCCTCGCGGACGAGAAAGCTGCCGTCGGCGAGCGCGACCGAGATCGTTCCCGCGGTCGTCGCTTCGGTCACCCCGGCGTTGAACAGAGCCTGCCCGAGCACGTGCGCTCCTTCAGTTCCGCCCCGGCCCCGGTGCCCCCACCGCAAGCAGTGGATGCACCGCTTCCAGACGCTGTTGTACCGCAATTCAGGCCCGCACGTGGTGGGAAGCTGGTGAGAACCGCCGCATGCGGGGATGCCGGCACCTGCCGGGCGTGGTGCCTGCCTCCTTGCCGGCGTCACGCCGCCGCGCCAACCTCGGTGCCCCAAGCGTCCGCCGCGTGGGCCGGCGGCAGAGGAGGTACCCCGATGGTGTTCGCTGCCGACTTCCCTTTTCTCGACGTGCTGTGGTCGATGATCATCTTCTTCGCCTGGGTCGCCTGGATCTGGATGATGATCGTGATCCTCAGCGACGTCTTCCGGCGTGACGACATCGGCGGCTGGAAGAAGGCCGCATGGTGCGTCTTCATGATCGTGCTGCCGTTCATAGGCGTGCTGACCTATCTGATCGCCCAGCACGACGGGATGGTGCGCCGCAACATGGAGCAGGCCGACCGCGTCCAGCGGCAGTTCGACGAGCGCGTCCGCACGGTCGCCGGTTCGGGCAACGGCGGCAGCGGCGGCGGCGCCGCGGCGCAGATCGAGGCGGCCGAGCGGCTGCGCGCGAGAGGGACGATCAACGACGACGAGTTCGCGTCGCTGAAGGCGAAGGCGCTGGCGTCGTAGAGGCCGGAGGTCAGCTCTCGAAGTGCGCCGCGTTGATCTCGGCGAACTGGACGAGGTCCGCCGGGAGCTGCCCCTTCGGGTAGATCGCCTTGAACGGGCAGGACTCGAAGCAGGCGTCGCAGTCGATGCACTCGTCGGGGTCGATGTGGAGCATCTCCGCCTCGGCGAAGCCGTCCTCGTCGGGCGTCGGGTGGATGCAGTCGACCGGGCAGACCTCGGTGCACGAGGCGTCCTTGTTGCCGACGCATCTGTCGGTGATCACATAGCTCATCGGACCGCCTCGTTCGGTGCCGCCGCCGCTTCGAGCAGGTCCGGGATCGTCGTCAGCTTCACGCGCGGCCGGCCGGCCGGCTCGCCGGCGGCGCGCTCGGCGGCGTCGATCGACGCCCAGCCGGCATGGTCGACGAGATCGGGGATCCGCTCGCGCAGCTCGCGCTCGACCACGTCGGGCTCGGCGGCCGGACCGCCGCCCAGCACGCCCGCTTCGAGATCGGCGAGCAGCGCCTTGGAGGTGTCGATCGCGCATCTCTTGTTCGTGCCGATCACGCCCGAGGGACCGCGCTTGATCCAGCCGGCAACGTAGGTGCGCTCGGCGCCGGTGACGCGGCCGCGGCCGTCGTGCGGGATCAGGCCGGTCGCCGCGTCGAACGGCACGCCCGGGACCGCGACGCCCTGGTAGCCGATCGCGCGGAAGACGATCCCCGCCGGGAGCTCCTGCGTGAGGCCGGTCGCCCGCGCGCGCAGGACGCCGCCGGCGTCGCGTTCGAGCCGGTTGCGCACGACCGTGACGGCCTCCACCCTCCCGTCGCCGACGATCTCGACCGGCGACGACATGAACCTCAGCACGACGCGCTTGCGCTTCCCCGACGGCGCCCGCTGCGCGTAGCCGCCGAGGATCTCCAGCGTGTGCTCGAGCACCTCGTCCAGCTCGTCCAGCTCCTCGCCGGCGAGCGCGGGGTCGGCCTCCAGGTCCGCGGGATCGACGACGACGTCGGCGTCGAGCAGCTCGCCCAGCTCGAGCAGCTCCGGGTTGGTGAAGGCGGCCTGGTGCGGACCGCGCCGGCCGAGCACGACGATCTCGCGGATGTTCGCCGCGTCGAGCGCCTCGATCGCGTGATCGGCCGCGTCGGTGGCGGCCAGCTCGTCGCGCGTGAGCGTCAGCATCCGCGCGACGTCGATCGCGACGTTGCCGTTGCCGATCACGATCGCGCGCTCGCCGGAGAGGTCGAACTCGTGGCCGGCGTAGTCGGGGTGGCCGTTGTACCAGCCGACGAACTCGGTCGCCGAGTGCGACCCGGGCAGCTGCTCGCCCGGCACGCCGCTGCGACGGTCGATCGCCGTGCCGACGGTGTAGATGACCGCGTGGTACCAGTCGAGCAGCTGCTGGTGGCTGACGTCGCTGCCGACCTCGACGTTGCCGAAGAAGCGGAAGCCGGGCCGGGCCGCGATCTTCTCGAACACCCGCGAGACCGACTTGATGTTGGGATGGTCGGGGGCGACGCCGCCGCGGACCAGCCCCCACGGGGTCGGGAGCCGGTCGTAGAGGTCGACCTCGTGCCCTCTGCCGAGCAGATGGCCGGCGGCGAAGAAGCCCGACGGGCCGGCGCCGACGATGGCGATGCGCATCAGTGGATTCCTCCTCCCGGTGCCGGCTTGCGCCAGCGGTGGTGTGACGGGTCGAGCATTGGATGCAGCGCGCCCTCAGGCAGCCACGCGAGCGTCTCCAGCTCGAGCGCGTCGAGATAGCCAACGTGACCGGTCTTGAGGTCCTCGATCCGCAGCCGCGGTCCGTTGCCGTCGTGGTCGATCGACAGCGCGACCGCGGCGAACTCGCTGACGACCTCGCTGACGTCCATCAGATCAGGAAGGCGAGCGTGTAGACCGGGCGGTCGTTGTCGACCAGCTCGACCTTCTTGTATGCCATGCGGAGATCGCCGTCGACCCGCTGCAGCCGGTAGGTGCTGCGCCCGGCCCACAGCGTCAGACCGCGCTCGCGTGACTCGTAGACGACGAAGTTGGCGCCGACGATCAGCTCGTCGCCGTCCTCGGCGAGCAGCTCGACGTTGGAGACGACGCGGCGGACGCGCGAGGGCGGCGCCTGCGCGTGGCGCTTGCCGGTCTTGAGCTGCTTGACGCGCGTGGCGATCCGCGAGCGGTTGTCGAAGATGATCGACATCTCTCGCGTCGGATCGATCGAGTCGCCGTTGGCGGGCACCCAGTAGGTCGCCTCCTCAGCCCAGAGCGCCTCCCACGCGTCGTAGTCGTGCTCGTCCTGCAAGCGCGCCTCGCGGTAGACGAACTGCTGGACCTCCAGCAGCAGGTCGAGGTTCAGCGCCGCCGCGCTCATGCGCCCGTCTCCATCAGCTGGCGGTAGTGCTTCCAGATCGCGCGCTGCGGAACCTCGTCGGTCGCGTCGCCGACGACGTGGCCGTTCTCGTCGAGCCGCTCGCGGTGGGTGCCGCGCTTGAGCACGACCCACTCGGGCGAGCGGGCATGGACGCCGCGCTGGTTGCGCTCGTACATCTCGGAGTCGTCGGCGAGCAGGAAGCCGGCCGGGCCGACCGAGCCGATCGTCTGCTGCAGCATGCGGCGGTTCATGTCCGGCGCGCCCTTGTACTGCACCGCGGTGACGTGCTGGACGGTCTCGTCGATCGCCAGCGGCTGGATCACGAACAGCTGGATCTCCGCGATGAAGAGGTTGGGGAACAGCATCACGTGCGGCGAGCCGTCGATCATCAGCTCGCGCGCCGTCTCCACGCCCTTGGCGGCCTCCAGTTGCGCGACGTAGTCGGGCACGCGGTCGGGCGTCGTGCCGAACCAGCCGAGCGGCTGCCCGATGCGGCGGAACTCGGGCCGCAGGTCGTTCTCGGTGTGGCCGTTGCCGAGGTCGCGCGAGAGCGCCGTCGACTCCTCGCCGTAGAGGTCGCCGATGCCGCTCTTGGCGACGCTGAAGATCGACGAGTGGACGAACTGCGGGTGGTAGCCGTCGGTCTCGTTCTCGACGAGCATCTTCCAGTTCGCCTTCACCTTGTGCTGGAGCCAGCCGGCGCTGAGGTCCAGCTCCCCAGTCGGCGACAGCGCGACGAGGCGGTCGAGCGCCTCGCGCGCGGCGCCGAGATGTTCGAGCAGCGTCGGGCCCTCCTCGGCGAACGAGCCGAAGACGAAGCCCTGGTAGATCTCGACGCGCGTCACGCGCCCGAGGCCAAGCTCTCGCTTCGCCTCGCGCCCGTCGTACCCGCTGTTGAACGGGTAGCCGAGCAGTCTGCCGGTGTTCGAGAACGTCCAGCCGTGGTAGGGGCAGCGGAAGGCGCTGGAGTTGCCTCTGGCCGCGTCGCAGACGAGGTTGGCGCGATGGGTGCAGCGGTTGAGCAGGAGGTGGATCTCGCCCTGCTTGTCGCGGCTCATGATCACCGGCTGCGGCCCGATCGACTTGACGATGTAGTCGTTGGGCTCGGGCACCTCGCTGACGTGGCCGACGTAGACCCACGTGCGGTACCAGATGCGCTCCAGCTCGGCCTCGTAGATCGCCGGATCGGTGTAGAGCGAGCCGTGGACCCGATCGTGCTCGATCAGCCGATCCCATCCGATGGTGGCGTCGACAGTACTCATGGAAGCCATCCTAACACGAACATGGACAGAGTGTCCGTACAGACTGTCCGGTCATCCGCCGAGCGCCATCCCACCGGAGACGCCGAGGGTCTCGCCGGTCACGTACGACGCCTCCTCCGAGACGAGGAAGGCGACGGCGGCGGCGACCTCAGCGGTCGTGCCGAGACGCCTCAGCTGCGTCTGCTCGGTCACGACCGCGATCGCGTGATCGCTCATCTCGCGCAGCAGCGGCGTCTCGATCGGCCCGGGTGAGCAGACGTTCGCGGTGATCGCGAAGCGCGCGTTCTCGCGTGCGATCGACTTCGTGAAGGCGATCACCGCGCCCTTGGCAGCCGCGTAGGCAGCATTGCCCTTGGAGCCGATCCGGCCGGCCTCGGAGCCGACGGTGACGATCCGGCCCCAGCCGTTCTCCTGCATCCCCGGCAGCGCCGCCTGCGTGCAGGAGAGGACGCCGTCGAGGTTCACGGCGAGGATCCGCTTCCACGTCTCGTACGGAACCTGCGTGAACCAGCCGAAGTGGTCGGCGCCGGCGTTGTTGACGAGGATGTCGATCCGGCCCAGGTCGCGGATCGCGGCGGTCGTCGCGGCATGGTCGGCGACGTCGAAGGCGACGGCGCGCGCGCCGATCCGCGCGGCCTGCTCGCGCGCGCCGTCGAGCTTGCGCCCGGTGATGACGACGTCGGCCCCGTCAGCGACCAGCCGCTCCGCGATCGCGGCGCCGATGCCGTAGGAGCCGCCGGTGACGAGCGCGGTCCGTCTCATCGTCCGCGGTACTCCGGCGCGCGCCGCTCGATCACGGCCGCGAGCCCCTCGCGCGCGTCCTCGGTGCCCGACAGCGCGGCGACGGTGCGGGCCTCGTCGGGCAGGCGCGCCTCGACGGTCGCACCGAGCCCCTCCCACAGCAGCCGCTTCGTCTCCCCCAGCGCGAGCGTCGGCCCGGCCGCCAGCTCGCGCGCCAGCCGCAGCCCCTCCTCGCGCGCGGCGCCGTCGTCGACGACGCGCGTGATCAGGCCGATCCGCAGCGCCTCCTCGGCCTCGATCGTCGGGTTGGTGAGCGCGATCTCCATCGCCTTGCGGAAGCCGACGAGGTGCGTGAGCGTGACCGAGCCGCCGGCGTCCGGCGCCATCCCGACGCGCGTCGCGCCGAGCATGAACTTCGCCGAGCGCTCGGCGATCACGAGGTCCGAGGCGCAGACGAGGCCGAGCCCGCCGCCGCCGGCCGCGAAGCCGTGCACGGCCGCGACCACCGGCGCCTGCAACCGCATCAGCGCCGAGGCGCAGATCTGCAGCCAGCTGGTCGCCTCGCGCAGGTAGTCGGGCAGCGCCTCGCCCTTCGACGCGAACGTCTTCACGTCCCCGCCGGCGCAGAAGTGCTTGCCCTCGCCGGTGACCAGCACGGCGCGGGCGCGCGGCTCGCCGTGGATCGCCATGACGGCCTCGTACAGCGCGCGCAGAAACGGCACGTCGAGGCCGTTGAACGCCTCCGGCCGGTTGAAGCGCAGCAGCGCCACCCCGTCGTCGAGGTCGAGGAGCACCGGCCCCTCGCCGATCAGCGTCTCGGACGTCATCTTGCTCCTCGTGTGGTGAACGATGCGATCCCGTCGCCCGCGGCCTCGCCGGTCAGGTGCTCGACGACGACGCGGCGCTCCAGCGCCACGCCCTCGGCGAGCGGCAGCTCCAGGCCGTCGCGGATCAGCCGCTTCGTGCGCGCCTGCGCCTCGCGCGTCTTGCCGGCGAGCCTCGCGGCGAGCGCGGCGGCGGCCTCGTCGAGGTCGCCGCGCGGGACGGCGCGGTAGGCGAGGCCCCACGCCGCCGCCTCGGCGCCGGAGATGCGGTCGCCGAGCAGGATGTGGGCGGTCGCCCGCTGGCGGCCGACGAGCCGCGGCAGCAGCTGCGAGCCGCCGCCGCCCGGGACCTGCCCGAAGTTCGAGTGGTTGTCGGCCAGCTTCGCGTCGTCGGCGACGAGCGCGATGTCGGCGGCCTGCATCAGCTCGAAGCCGCCCGCCATCGCGTAGCCCTCGACGACGGTGACGACGGGCACGTCGACGGCGGCGACGAGCGCGCAGGCGCGGCCGAAGGCGGCGAAGAGGCCGGCCATCGCGGCGGGCCCCCGCGCCCGCAGCGCCTCCAGCTCGTTGAAGTCGCCGCCGACGCAGAAGTTCCCGCCGGCGCCGCGGATCACGATCACCGAGACCTGCGGCGCCAGCTCCGCCAGCGCGCGCTCCAGCCCTTCGGCGAGCCCGACGGTGATCGCGTTCATCGCCTGCGGCCGGTTCAGCGTGATCGAGCCGACGCCGTCGGCGACCGCCGTCAGCACGGGCTGCTCGCCGCTCATGCGACCGCGCTCCGCGCGCCGGCGTCCGCGTCCGCGCCGGCGACGACGCCGCGATCGAGCAGGCGGCCGATCTCGGCGTCGCCCAGGCCGAGCACGTCCGCGAGGACCTCCTCGGTGTGCTCGCCCAGCAGCGGCGCGCGGCGTGCCGGCTCGCGGGTCTCGGCGGCGAAGTCGAGCGGTGAGCCCGGCATCAGGTACCTGCCGAGCCCGCGATGCTCGACCTCCGTGAACATCGGATTGGCCGGCG
This sequence comes from Conexibacter stalactiti, assembly GCF_033542075.1. Lineage (NCBI taxonomy): Bacteria > Bacillati > Actinomycetota > Thermoleophilia > Solirubrobacterales > Conexibacteraceae > Conexibacter > Conexibacter stalactiti. Next base: position 80,262 of record NZ_JAWSTH010000003.1, on the reverse strand, counting down.
AGCAGCGCTCGTCCTCCTCGACCAGCTGCTTGAACGTCTGGTACGGACCCCACGAGACGCCGGTGCCGGCGAAGGCGGCGCGGAGCTCGCCCATCTCGCGCTGCGCGAACCACGGGCGCAGCAGCGCCGCGATCAGGTCGCGGCCCTCGAAGCGACCCGCCTCGGTGCTGAGGTCGTGGCCGCTGACCTGTTCGAGGCTTCCGCACGCCTCGTGCAGGCCGGTCACGTCCTGCAGCGCGCGCCATTGGCGCGCGGTCAGCGCGACGACCATCACGCGGCGCCCGTCGCGCGTCTCGAAGTCGTGCCCGAAGGCGCCGTAGAGGTAGTTGCCGTCCTTCGGCTGGTCGCGGCCGCCGAGCTGCGCCTCGGCGATGCGGCCGAGGTTGCCGACCATCGCGAAGGCGACGTCGGAGAGCGACAGCCGCACGAGCGTCCCCTCGCCGGTCCGCGCGCGCCGCCGCTCGGCGGCGAGCAGGCCGGTCGTCGCGAGCGTGCCCATCGCCACGTCCCACGCCGGCAGGACGCTGTTGAGCGGCTCGGCGAGGTTGCGCGGCCCGGTCGCCCACGGGAAGCCGGTCGACGGGTTGACGGTGTAGTCGACCTCGCTGGAGCCGTCCGGATTGCCGGTCAGCGCGACCATCACGAGGTCGGGACGGCGCGCCTGCAGCGCCGCGTGCGCCAGCCAGCCGCGCGCGGGGAAGTTGGTCAGGAACAGCCCGGCGTCCTCGCCCGGCGCGGTCACGAGCGCCTGCGCCAGCTCCCGTCCTTCCTCGGAGCGGAGGTCGAGCTGGATCGAGCGCTTGCCCTTGTTCAGCCCGGCCCAGAAGAGGCTCTGGCCGTCGGCGGCAAGCGGCCAGCGGTCGCGGTCGAGGCCGCCGCCGATCTGGTCGAAGCGGATCACGTCGGCGCCGAGCTGCGCGAGCGTCATGCCGCCCAGCGGCGCCGCCACGAAGGCCGACCCCTCGACGACGCGCATCCCCGCCAGCACGCCGCTCATGCGACCACCGCCACGGGCCGCCAGTCGAGCACGTCGACGCGTTCGCCGTCGGCGCGCTCGGCCTCGACGGCGCAGCGCAGATGGACCAGCGCGCCGTCGCGCTGCTCGACCGCGACCGCGGTCCGCAGCAGATCGCCTTCGAAGACCGGCGCGAGGTGGTCGCAGCCGTGCCAGCCCGCGACCGTCACGAGGTCGGGCAGCAGCCGTGTGAGCTGCGCCGCCGCGACCGCGATCGTGTGACCGCCGTAGACGAGCCGCCTGCCGGAGACGTTGGCGGTGCGGTCGTGGTGGGCGGTGGCGATGTTGAGCGTCAGCCGCGCCAGCTCGGGCGCGCAGGAGACGACGTCGGCGCCCTCGACCGTCCACGCGTCGCCGGCCGCGACCGCGGTCGGCGTCAGCAGGCCGAGGTCCCAGCCCTCCCAGCTCGCCGCCAGCAGCGCGGCGTCGAGCTGCTCGCCGATCGGCTCCAGCGGCGCGTCGAGCCCGGTCGGCGCGGCCCCCGGCCGCAGCGGCAGCATCGCGCAGCGGTGGAAGTCGAGCACCGGCCGCTCCTCCTGGTCGACCGTCACGATCCGCAGGACGGCGAGCCCGCTCGGCGCGCGGTCCGGCCGCCGCGAGGTCTCGCGCAGCGCCTCGACGGTCGTCGTCGTGCGCAGCGTGTCGCCGATCCGCGGCGCGCGGCGGAGGATGAAGCCGCGGTAGAAGAGGTTGGCGATCACGCGCCGCGTGACGACGGTCGACTGGCCGATCGCGACGTCCCAGACGAGCGCCGGATGCGCCAGCAGGCCCGGCGCGCCCGTCACCCGCTCGGCGAGCCGCTCGTCGAGCGCGAGCCGCAGCCGGTCGCCGACGATCGCGCGGTGGAGCGCGGCGTCGCCGGCGGTCAGCGTGACGGCGGGCGCGCCGTCGAAGACGTCGCCGAGCGCCAGCTCGTCGAAGTACGGGCCGCCGGGCCGCACCCCGGCCTCAGGACGCGACAGGCTCACCGAGCAGCTCCGCGACGACGTCGCGCGCGGTCTCCGCGCACGACTGGGTTCCGCCGCTGCCGTAGTCGCGCACGCCGTCGCCGACGTTCCAGAGGTTGTCGAGCGGCGTCTCGCGCGGCATCTCGTAGCCTGAGAGCGCGCGCTGCGCCGGCCAGTCGCCGCGCATGATGCGCGCGTCGATCACCTCGGCCGCGGCCATCCCCGGCAGCTCGGCGTGCAGCTCGTCGAGCGACAGCTGCAGCTCGCGCTCCCCGTCGAACTCGCCGACGGCCGGGCGCGGGACCGCGTAGACGACCGTCAGGTGCTTGCCCTCCGGCGCCAGCTCCGGGCAGGTCGCGGTCATGTTGCCGGCGTTGCAGACGCGCTCGGTGTTCGAGAAGACGATCAGGCCGGGCGTGTCGAGCAGCGGCTCGTCGCTGGCGACGTGGATGATGAAGTTGGCCGTCGGCTTGGAGAGCCTGCGGATCGAGGCGACGTAGTCGGCGCCGAGCGCCTGCTCGCCGGCGAGCGCGATCGTCGCCTCGGGCCCGGCGTTGGAGATGACGCTGCCGCAGGTCACCTCGACCTCCTCGCCCCCGCGCCGGATCGTCGCGCCGGTGACACGGCCGTCGGCGCTGTGCAGCCGCACGACCTCGCTGTCGAGCCAGATCTGGCCGCCCTCGCGGGTGACGACGTCGGCGAGCGCCTGCGTGACGCCGATCGTGCCGTCGGGATGGAAGCCGAACTTGCGGAAGGCGCCCTTCTCCATGAAGTACGTCAGGAACGCCTTCGCCGGGATCTCGTCGGCGTTGACGGCGAAGATCGCGGCGGCGAGGTTGCGGAAGAGGCGGTGGATCGTCTCGTTGGAGGTCGCTCTGCCGATCCACTGCTCGAGCGTCAGCTGCTCCTCGGGATAGTCGCCGCGCTTGGCGCTGCCGAGCTGCGTGAGTACCTTCGCGCCCTTCTTCGTGATGCGGTCGAGCAGGAAGGCCCAGCCGCCCTTGGCCGGGTTGACGGTCTTGCCGCCGATGCGGAAGACGTTGGCCGGCTCGGGGAAGCGCAGCGCGAAGTCGGCGCCGACCTGCTCGAAGGTCTCCTCCATCGCGCCGCCGTACTCGATCGCGACGGCGCCGGTGTTGATCGTGTAGCCGTCCTTCTGAAACGAGGAGGCGCGGCCGCCGACACGCTCGGCGCGCTCGACCAGCAGCGGTCTCTGCCCGGCCGCGGCGAGGCGCGCGGCGGCGCAGACGCCGCCCATGCCCGCGCCGATCACCAGTACGTTCGTGTGCTCAGACATTGCTCTCCCGTCTCTTTGCGTCAGCGCCCCCGCCAGACCGGCGGGCGCTTCTCGGTGAAGGCGCGGGCACCCTCACGGGCGTCCTCCGAGCTCGCGATCGGCTCGACGATCTCGGCTTGGCGCTCCCAGAACTCGGCCTCGTCCCACGACCACTGCCGCTGCAGGATCTGCTTCGCGCCGACGAGCGCCAGCGGCGCGTTGGCGCCGATCTCCGCGGCCAGCTCCAGCGCGCGCGCAAGCGCCTCGCCCGGCTCGGCGAGGCGGTTGATCGCGCCGACCTCGTGAGCGCGCTCCGCGGTGATCAGGTTCCCCGTCAGCGCCAGCTCCATCGCGAGCGCGGAGGGCAGCAGCCGCGGCAGCCGGCGCAGGCCGCCGCCTGCGGCGACGAGGCCGCGCTTGGCCTCGGGGATGCCGAGCTTCGTCCCGCGCGCGGCGACGATCAGGTCGCAGGCGAGCGCGATCTCCAGGCCGCCGGCGACGGCGAAGCCCTCCAGCGCGGCGATCAGCGGCTTGTCGGAGGCGCGGCGCACGATCCCGGCGAAGCCGCGGTCGCCGACCCACGGCCGCTCGCCGGTCTCGGCGAACCGCTTCAGATCCATGCCGGCGCAGAACCCTCTGCCGGCGCCGGTGAGGACGCCGACGCTGAGCGCGTCGTCGCCGTCGAGCTCGTCGAGCGCGGCGGCGATCGCCTCGGCCAGCGGCATGTCGATCGCGTTGCGGACCTCGGGCCGGTTGAGCGTCAGCACGAGCACCGGCCCGCGGCGCTCGGTCAGCAGCGGCGGCGTGCTCATCCCTGCCGCGCGCCGACGATCGAGATGAACGAGACGCAGGTGCCGGGCCGGCCGCCGAGGTTGTGCGTGAGGCCGAGCCGCGGGTCGTCGAGCTGGCGCTCGCCGGCCTCGCCGCGGAACTGCAGCCAGCACTCGAACAGCATCCGCAGCCCGCTCGCGCCGACCGGGTGCCCGAACGACTTCAGCCCGCCGTCGGGGTTGACCGGCAGGCGCCCGCCGAGGTCGAACGCGCCTTCCAGCTCGTCTCTCCACGCCTGGCCGCGCTCGGAGAAGCCCATGTCCTCCATCAGCACCAGCTCGGTCGGCGTGAAGCAGTCGTGGACCTCCGCGAGCGAGATCTCGCGACGCGGATCGGTGATGCCGGCCTGCGCGTAGGCGTCCTTCGCCGAGGCGACGGCCTCGTGGAAGGTCGTGTAGTCGTAGCCCGGGTCGATCGGGCCGCTCGCCGGCCCGGCGATCACCGACAGCGCCTTCACGAAGATCGGTCTGTCGGTGTATCTGTACGCGTCCTCGGCGCGCACGATCAGCGCGCACGCGGCGCCGTCGGAGACGCCCGAGCAGTCCATCACGCCGAGGCGGCCCGCGACGCGCCCGGCGCCGGCGTCGATCTTCTCCTTCGGCACCTCCTTGCGGAACTGCGCGCGCTCGTTCTTGGCCCCGTTGACGTGGTTCTTCCACGCGACGTGCGTCATCGCGTCGCGCATCGCCCGCGGGTCGACGCCGTACTTGCGGCAGTAGGCGGGGTCGAGCAGCGAGAAGGCGGCGGGCGCGGTCAGCGTCTCCTCCGGCGCGGTGCCGTCGCCGGCGACGTTCGAGCGCACGAGGCCGGAGTAGCCGGTGTCCTTCAGCTTCTCGACGCCGACCGCCATCACGCGGTCGTAGGCGCCGGCGGCGACGGCGTAGCAGGCGTTGCGGAACGCCTCCGAGCCGGTCGCGCACATGTTCTCCACGCGCGTCACCGGCTTGTAGTCGATGCCGAGCGGCTTCGACAGGACCGTGCCCGACTGGCCGGAGTTCATCGTCCCCAGCCAGTAGGCGTCGACCTCCTCCTTCGGCAGCGCGGGGGTCGCGGCGAAGCACTGCTCGACGGCGTCGACGAGCAGGTCGTCGGCGCCTCTGTTCCAGTGCTCGCCGAAGGTCGTGCAGCCCATCCCGACGATCGCGACGCGATCCTTGATGCCGTTGCTCGCCATCAGGCCACCGTTGCCTTCCAGAAGTAGTTGTGGACGCCGCCTGTCGTGTAGAGCCGGCGGAAGGCCAGCTCGACCGGCGTGCCGATCTCGACCTCGTCGGGGGAGGCGTCGGCGACCTCGAGCGTGTAGCGCCCGCCGCCGTCGAAGTCGACGACCGCGTCGATCACCGGTGGCGAGGGCGAGAACGCCAACCGGTCGACGGTGAACGTGGCGACCGTGCCGGGCTGGCGCGAGAGCGCCGCCCGCTCCATCCGGTCGACCGCCCGGCAGTTGACGCAGACGCGCCGCGGCGGGACGTGGACCTGGCCGCAGGCCTCGCAGCGCGACCCGACGAAGGCGAACTTCCAGCTCTCGGAGCGCAGCGACGGCGGCCCGGCGGGACGGCCCGGCTCGGGGCGCCGCGGCGGCTCGCGGTCGAGCAGGCCGCGCCATGTCAGGTAGGTGGCGTAGAGCAGGTCGCGACCGCCCGCGACCAGCTGCGAGACCGGCTTCGGCGCACGGGCGCGCTCGATCGCCGGGCGCGCTTCGAGCACGGTCGCGTCGCAGCCGTCGGCCGCGACGACGAGCAGGATCGTCTCCCCCGGTCGCACGCGATCGAGCACCGCCGCGAGGCGGAGGCCGGGATCGGCCGTGCCGGCGTACCCGATTGCCGGCGCCTCCTCCGGGACGCGGCCGGCGTACCGCTTCGTCGCCGCCGCGACGGCGCGGGCGTGCGGCGAGGAGACGATCACGTGGTCAGGCTGCTCGACGCCGGCGGCGGCGAGCGCGCGCGTGACGGCGTCGTCGATCAGCGGCGCGTACGCCTCGGCGCCGAAGCGCTCCTCCCACTGCCCGCTCGCGAAGTCGCCGGGCGTGCGCCAGCGGTCGAGGAACTCCGCCGTCGTCGAGGTCTCGGCGAGGACCGCGACGATCGGCTCACCTTCGCCGAAGTGGAACGCCGCGGCGGCGTCGCCGCCGTCGCGCTCGTCGGCGGAGCCGGGGCGGCCCGTGCGCAGGTCGCTGAGGACGGCGAGGCCGCCGCTCGCGGCGGCGCCGCGAAGCGCGCCGACGGCGCCGCGCACCGAGCCGGCGAGGTCGACGGCGAAGCCCTCGTGGCCGAGGTCGAGCGCCGCGTGGATCGCCGTCGCGTTGGTCTTGTCGAAGTAGGCGGGCGCGGTCGTGGCGAAGTGGATCGCGGGCGGCTTGATCCCGTCGGTCAGCGCTGCGCGCGCCGCCTCGACGCCCATCGTGGTGCTGTCCTCGTCGTAGGACGCCACCGCGCGGGAGCCCTTGCCGCCGCCGCTCCCGAGTGCCGCGGCGAGCTGCGCGCGCCCGAGGCGATGCCGGGGCACGTAGGCGGCGTAAGACAGCAGTGCGTGAGCCATGTCGGCGATCGTACATAGTGTCCAGACACGCCGTATCATGCTGTCCGTGCATACCGTACAGCCGACTCACATCCGCATCCGCCGCGTCGGCGGCGTCGAGCAGATCGAGCTGCATCGGCCCGAGGCGCTGAACGCGTGGACGCCCGAGATGGGCCGCGAGCTGCTCGCCGCGCTGCGCGCCGCGAGCGCCGACGAGCAGGTCCGCGCGGTGCTGATCACAGGCGCCGGCCGTGCCTTCTGCGCCGGCGCCGACGTGAAGGTCCCGCGCGAGCTGGAGCCCGACGGCTCACCCGACCTGCACACGCGCCTGGAGCAGATCTACAACCCGATCGTGCTGGAGCTGCGGCGGATGCCGAAGCCGGCGATCGCCGCAGTGCACGGAGCCGCCGCCGGCCTCGGCGTCTCGCTGGCGCTCGCCTGCGACCTCGTCGTCGCGGCCGAGTCGGCGACCTTCCTGCTCGCCTTCGTCCACATCGCCGTGATGCCGGACGGCGGCGTCCTCCCCCACCTCGTCGCGCGCGTCGGACCGGCGCGCGCGGCGCAGCTGGCGATGCTCGGCGAGAAGCTGCCGGCGCGGACGGCGCACACGTGGGGGATCGTCAACGACGTCGTCGCCGACGACGATCTGGCGGCGGCCGGCGAGACGCTCGCCGCACGGCTCGCCGCGCTGCCGACGACGGCGCTCGCGTCGATGAAGGAGATCGTCAACGCCTCGCTCGGCGCCGAGCTGGAGCCGCTGCTGGCCCGCGAGGCACAGGTCCAGCAGCGCCATGCCACGACCGCCGACTATGCCGAGGGCGTCGCCGCGTTCAAGGAGAAGCGGCGACCGCGCTTCATCGGGGCGTGACCGCGGCGCGCAGATGACGCGACGTACGGTGACTGTCTTCCACGGACGCGGGTCGGCGAGCAGCGGCCCGTCGAGGATCAGCGCACGCAGGACGCCGGCGGGCCCGGTGCCCGCCGCGGGCGCGGTTCGGCGTCGCGAGCGCGAGCGTCATCGCGCGGGCGTCGGCGGCGAGGTTCCAGCGGCCGCGCCAGGCGGCGGCGTTGCTGACCCAGAAGACGAGGCCGCCGTCGTCGAGCGTGCGGGCGATCACGCCGTAGGACCAGCCGTTGCCGCCGCTGTGGGTCGCGAGACGGCCGCCGTCGAAAGGGCCGACGGTCCAGCCGTACGCCTCCCGGAAGGCATCGTAGCCGGGGATGCCGAGCGGATTGCGCGGGGCGAACAGCTCACGTTTGGCAGCGCGGTCGAGGATCCGCTCGCCGCGCAGCGCGCGGTGCCAGCGCAGGACGTCGCGCGGCGTCGACAGCAGGCCGCCGTTGCCGCGCAGGTTCCACGACGGCCCGTCGCTCATCCACGGGTGGTCGTAGGGCCGGCCGTGCGAGCGGCCGCGCGCGTCGTACTCGACCGCGACCCGCGTGCTGCGCCAGCGCGGCAGTACGTACCCGGTGCTGTGCATCCCCGCCGGGGCGAACAGCTCGCGCGCGAGGTGGCGCTCGTAGCTCGCCCCCGAGACCCGCTCGACGATCGCCGCCAGCAGGCTGTAGCCGACGTTCGAGTAGCGGAAGCCGCTGCCTGGTCTGGCGACCAGCGGCGCGCGCAGTGCCGCTCTGACCAGACGCTCGCGCGTGAGCGGCGCGTAGTCGTCGCCGAGCGCCTCCGGCAGGCCGGCCTCGTGCGCGAGCAGGTGACGCACCGTGATCGCCCGCTTGCCGGCCGGGACCGGCCCGAGGTAACGGGACATCGGGTCGTCGAGCCGCAGCCGCCCGTCGCTCGCCAGCTTCACGACCGCCGCCGCCGTGAACTGCTTCGTCATCGACATCAGGTCGTAGACCGTGTCGCAGCCCGCCGGGATCCGCGCGGCACGGTCGGCGAGGCCGAAGCCGCGGCAGCGGGCGGGGCCGTCACCGGGCGCGACAAGCACCGTCCCGCTCGCCCCGTCCGGCCACCAGCGCGCGAGCACGCGGTCGACGCGATCCGGCTCGCGCCAGGCGTCGGCCGCGGCAGGGCGGGCGCTCGCGAAGGAGCCCGCGAGCAGGATCGCCGCCGCGACGGCCAGTGTCACGCGCGCGGCCGCGCGCCTCATCGGCTCTCCGCCGTCGTCATCGCTCTCTCCGGCTCGTTCATGTCGGTGCTCATCAGGTTTCCCGGGTGCGACCGCTCGCCTGCCGCGACCGACCTGTCCCAAGCAGCCGCAACCAATCCGACCATCGCAACAGCGATCCACCCGGCGCCTCCGGCACCCGAGTCGCGGATGCACCTGTCGGCGACGTCGTGACACGCATCTGGCAGTGCATCGACGCTCGTTCGGCTAGCGTGGCCCGATGACGCACATCAGCGATGACATCACCGCGGATCTGGTGATGGCGCTGCTTCGCGAACAGCACGCGGACCTGGCCAAGCTGCCGGTGACGTTCGGCGCCGTCGGCTGGGACAACCAACTGTGGCGGCTCGGGGAGGAGCTCGCGGTGCGCCTGCCGTGGGCGACCGACGACGCGAGCGAGCTCTTGCTCAAGGAGTTCTCGCTGGTCCCCCAAGTGGCGTCGGGTCTCCCTCTGCGGACGCCGGTGCCGCAGCGCTTGGGCCAGCCCTCCAAGACGTTCCCCCATCCCTGGATCGTGACGACGTGGGTCCCAGGAGAGCCCGCCGACCGCGCCCCGTGACGCGCGACGACGAGGCGGCCGACGCGCTGGCGTCCTTCCTCGGCGCCCTGCACCGGCCGGCACCCGCCGACGCGCCCGCCGGCCGGCACCGGCGAGGCGGCCCCCTCGCCGACAATGCGGCCGGCTTCGCGACCCTTCTGGACCAAGCCGCTGATCGCGGCTTGATCGCCGATCCTGACGCGGTCCAGGCAGCCTGGAAGGACGCGCTCGCCGCCCCGGTGTGGACGGGCAGGCCGGTGTGGCTGCACGGAGATCTCCACCCGGCCAACGTCCTCACGATCGATGGCTTGATCTGCGGCGTGATCGACTTCGGCGACATGTGCGCCGGGGATCCCGCCTGCGACCTCGCCGGCGGCTGGCTGCTGCTGTCCGACCGAGCGATGGACCGCTTCCATCGGGTCTACGGGTCGGCCGACGCGGCGACCCTCCGCCGTGCCAGGGGCTGGGCTCTCATCAAGGCGCTGGCCTGCCTGATCATCGGCGACAACGGCGCCAAGGGACTCCCGGGCGGAAAGCCGACATGGGGGCCGCCGGCCGAAGCCGCACTGCTGCGGCTCACCCACAGGGCCGGAGACCTCGAACCTCGTCTGTCCTAGGCGGCCCCACGGCTGACGGTACCCAATGCCACGCGCCGCCGATGACGCACACCGACCGTAGCCACCGCACGTTCCGGCGTCTCGCCATCGCCGGGATCGCAGGCGTTCGCGATCGACTATCGGATGACAAGTGCGTGCGGCGCGACGCCAACTGCAGCGGGACCGCTTAGATCGGTCGGCACGCACCCGACGTGACCGTCAGCGCGATCCGGTCGCCGACGACGAGCTGCGTCCGTCGTGCGCCGCGACGACGTAGACGGCATCGTCGTCCGCGTCATGGACGTAGATGATGATCAGCCACGGCCACGGGCCGATCAGAAACCGTGTCCCCTGCCAGCGCCCGGCCAGCGCTCGCCCGGCGAGAGGGAAGCGCTCCAGGATGCGCAGAGAGGCCTGCACCCGCCGCAGCGCGTTCGCGGGCAATCCGAGCACTTCGGTCAGCTCGGCCAGATCCGCGACCGCGCGCGGGGTGACGATGACGCGCGGCAACGGCTACGCGAGGTCGTCGAGCGAGACGCCTTCGCCGCGGCGAGCCTGTTCGATCCCCTCTTGCGCGCGCTCGTAGGCGCCGGGAATGCCGTCGAGCAGCCGGACGATGTGCGCTGCGTCAGGGTCAGCGCCGTCCAACGCGGTCGAGAGGAGCGACTTGGCGAGCGTCCCCTCCTGCACGTGCATCCGCGCAGCGAGCTGCGACAGCTTCTCGGAGTACTCGGGATCGAGCGAGACGTTGATCCGGCTAGCCATGTGCCCCAAGGGTACACGCCCCGTTACGCCTCGTACAGGGTGGATCGGCGCGCCCAGGGTGCCGCACCACGACGACTCCGCCGCATGCCAGCCGACTCACTGACGTGGCGAGTGGCACTCCCGGCTGGTACTCCCGCCGCCGGACCGAGCTGCCAAGATCGACCCACAAACGCCGAAGGCCCGGTTTTCGCAGGGGCCTTCGATGTAATGCGGGGGCGGGTTCTTGACGCATATCCCCGACCGGGGATACCGGATGGTCGAGGTGCGGGGACTGCCCTGAGGTGGCGTGGAGCCACGGCCAGGGGACCCAGGTCCCTGGCGGCGAATCGCGATCATCGCGCTCTTCTACGGCGACGGCCTGTCAGCAGGCCGCTCTCGCGGTCGCTTCGCCCGCGGTCGTCGCGCACGGGCCGATCTCAGAGCGGCTGATCCCTCTCACATGCACCTGCGCGATGTTGTCGGCGACGTCCGCGTCGGGGGTGCCGGAACCGACCGCCGCGACGTTGGTCCAGCTGCCCAGGCCATCGCGGCGGACCTGCACGGTGACCGTCGTCGTCGCACCCGGCCGCAGACCGTCGATTGAGCAGTACAGAACGCGCTGGTCGACTCTGCAGTCGCCGGCGGCGGCGCGCGCTCTCAGGAACGTGGCCGCGCCGAGAGTCTGGTCGCCGACGACGACGTTCCCGGCCGATGCTCTGCCGTCGTTGGCGACCGTGATCCGCCACGTGTCGATCGGCGTCGCACCGGGCGTCGTGGAGACGAGCCGCTTGACGACCGTCACGTCCGGCGCGTCGCCGCCGGGAACCGGATCGGGACCGGGCGGATCGTACGGATCGGGGTCTGGGCCTGGGCCTGGGCCTGGGTCGGGGCCTGGGCCTGGGTCGGGGCCTGGGTCGGGGCCTGGCGGCAGCGTGCGGACGTTGACGAAGCGGCAGTCGACGGCCGGATCCGCGGGTGTCAGCCGCACGACCGCGCGACCCTGCTCGAACGGCGTCAAGCGGCCGTCGCAGATGACCGCGAGCAGCTTCCAGTCGCCGTCGTCCTGCGGCGTCGCGTTCGACTCCTGGATCGTGTAGCGACCGAACGGCAGCTGGCGCAGCGACTGGCCGCGGGCGCGGACGACCGTGCCTGTTCTGGCCGTCGTCGCGCGCTGGCGCCGTTGGACGGTCGCGTCGGCGAGCGGGGAGACGACGAACGCGGCCGTGCCGGTGCCACCGTAGGTGACCTTTCTGAGGGTGATCCGGCCCGGCTTCTCGAGCCGGTTGACGATCGTGCAGACCGTCCCGCTCGCCTCGGTGACGACGCCGACGATGTCTCTCTCGGCACCGAAGTCCTGCGCGTTGCAGGTGGCGCCGATGCGTCTCCAGATGCCGAGCCGGCTGCGCGGCAGCCGCTCGGTCAGGTGGTATCTGCCGGGCTCGACCGTGATCGGGTCGCCGGCCGCAGCAACCCCTTCGAGCGTCGTGCGGAGCCTGCGTGTCGCGACCGCGTCGCCGTCCGCGTCGCGCAGCGTCAGGCGGAATCTGCCAGTGCCGCCCTCGGTGACCTTGCGCACGATCACGACCGCTCTCGTCGGTCTCGGCCGGTTGACGTAAGTGCACGTGACGGTGTCACCTGCCGCGAGTGCGATCGCGGCGCTCCCGGCGGCGAGATCGGTCGTGACCGTGCTCGCCGCCGAGGTGCAGTCGATTCTCGTCAGCAACCAGCCGGCGGGCACCTGCTCGTTGACCGTCCACGGCGCCTCGCCCAGCCCGGTCTCGGCGCGGTAGAAGGTCTCGCTCGCCGGCGCGCCGGGGCCGGCGGTCAGTTCGAAGGCGCCGTCCGGGTTGTAGGAGACGTTGCCGCCGAAGCCGAACGTCTCGCTCGTCGCGTTCTCGCCCTCGACCTGCTTGCGGATCACGATCGTGCCGCTGCTCGGCGGCGGCGTGACGTAGTAGGCGTAACAGAAGACGTGCCGCACGCCGGAGGGGAACTGGACCGTCTCGACGTTGTCGCCGTTGAGGTCGTCGATCGCGCAGCGCAGCGCACCGAAGCCATATCTGCCCGCGAATCTCGGATCCTGGTAGAGGACCGGATCCTCCGGCTCACCGCCCTGCAGCCAGAGCGCGTTGCGACCGGCGCGCGAGACCTGGTCGCTGCTCAGCTCGATCGTCGTCGCGCCGTCGATGTGTCTGCCCTGCACCCGCTCGCCCTGGTAGTCGCGCGCCGGCACCGTCCCGTGCGTGACGACTCTCGTCGCGTCCGGGTTCAAGACCTTCGACAGCGCGCCCCAGACGCCCGTCACCGCTCTGGTCTGGTAGCTGGAGCCGAAGGTGAAGCTCCAGCCGACCAGCGGCCGGCAGTCCGGCTGCCCCTGCTGCTCGGTGCGCGGATCGACCTGATCGCCGGAGCTGTAGAGCGTGTCCTCGCCGAGGTCTCTCAGCGACTCCATGATGTTGTTGCGCGCGAGGTTCGCGCGGATGTCGGCGTACTCGTGACACTCCCGCGCCGCGAGCGTCACGAACACGTCGGTCCCTCTGCCGTCCGGCTCGTCCTGCGAGATCTGCTGCGCGCCCGCCGGCACGCCACCTGCCAGCAGCACGGTCGTGATCCCCAACACGATGCCAAACGTCCCCCACCGTCCAACCGCCCCCATCCGCGCCTCCGTTCACGACAGCACCCACGCCGAACGTCCGCCTTCCGGTCGGCTTTTACCCACTCAAGTAGTTGTCGCGAACGTGAGGCGCAACCCGCACCTCGAAAGTAGGTAGGATTTTTAGTGCAATGGCCCGCAGTTCAGACCTTCTGGTCACTGGGCCGCCGTGGACGGCGAGGCCGTTGATGAGCATCAGGTCGACGGCGAACAACGCCAGCGCCAAGGGCGCATCCACCACCGCCGCCGAGGTGCGCGCACCCGGCTCGCCGAGGAGGGCCGCCGCTGGAGCCTGGGCAGTCCCGCCTCCAGCATCGGACCATGTGGACGGCGTCGGATTGCCTCAAACTGCTCTCTCGTGCTCGTCCGCCAGCCACGACTTGGCAGCAGGCAGATCGTGGACCGCGAAGGCCCGTGCCTTGCCGGGCATGAGGACCGACCAGGCCTTGATCGCCGGCTTGACCCACGACTCGTCGGCCACGATCGCCACGCGCTCGAACGCTCCGGCATGACCGGCCCGGAAGCCAGCGTCAGCCCAGATGGCGTCGCTCTCTACCTCAGTCGCTTCCGGCCCAAGGAGATAGAGAAGCCGAACCGTCTCGCCCTCAGCGATCCGCCGCCGCAACAGTGGCTCGACGACATCCTCCCAATCATCGTCCTCGACCTCGCCGATCGCCTGGAAGCCGATCGTGCCAGCCGGCATGTCGTCCATCCGTCGCAGCATGCGCTCCTCCAATACTCCGAGTTGCGATCGAGCATCTCACGGACCGCAAACCGCCCGCCAAGCGGGAGCGCACGGAGCCCACGAACACGATCGTCAATCGCCCAACCCCGTCCGACACGAGATCACCTGGATCCCTTGCGCATGTGGCGTCACGCGAAGGCGGCTCTTCCCGTGCGGGGCTTATCCGCCTTCGATCCGGCACGGGGACGCAGGGCTCGCCGTGGCGCTCGCGGTATTCCTGCCACCAGGGACGGCGGGCGGGCTCCGCAAGCCGGGCCATCATCGAAGCACACGTTGCAATGCCAACGCCAAGCTGACAATCGTCGCGTCCGGCCGCGACGAGAAGCAGACCGAAGCGCACACCCGCGTCGCAGGTCCGTCTACAAGGCGGAATTCGAACCCGCGACTTCAGGTTGTGAGCCCGCCCGCCAGCCCGGCCGGCCACTCGCGGCCGGCCGAGGTGCGACTCCCGCCTCAGTCGAGCCCGTCTCCGAGCGCCGCCCGCCGGCCCAGCAGCGGCGCCGCGCGGTAGCGCTCCTCGCGCAGCTCGCTCCAGAGCCCATCGAGGATCGCCAGCACGTGCGGCAGCCCCAGCGCGGCGGACCACGCGACCGGGCCGCGCGGGTGGTTGACGCCCAGCTCCATGCCGGCGTCGACGTCGGCGGGCGTGCCGTTGCCCTCGCCGATCAGGAAGGCGGCCTCGTTGACGAGCTGGGCGACGATCCGGCCGAGCACGAGGCCCGGGCCGTCGCCGACCCATTCGGGCACGCGGCCGAGCGTGCGCACCAGCTCCTCCGTCCGCTCGGCGGCGAGCGGGTCGGTGCGCGGCGTGCGCGTCAGCTCGACGAGCCGCGCGCCCTCGAACGGCGCGAGCAGGTGGATGCCGGCGGCCCGCGGGTCAGTGAGGTGCAGCGAGGCGCCGGCGAGGAAGAGCGCGCGCGGCCCGGCCGTACCGCCGACTCCGCCGTCGCTGCCACGCGCCGTGTCGCCGATCGCCAGATACGGCTCGGCGTGCTCGCCCACGTCCCAGCCGGCGCCGCGCGCGGCCTCGCGCAGCGCGTCGAGCGCCGGGCCCTCGCCCGCGATCGTCAGCGAACGCCCGCCGCCGCCACCGGCAGCGGGCGGCTCGGGATCGGCCGGGCGCCCAGACCCGCCGCCGTCGTAGCGATACCAGCCCTGCCCCGTCTTGCGACCAAGGCGCCCGGCCGCGACCATCCGCGCCGCGAGCGGCGAGGGCCGGTAGCGCGGCTCCAGCGTCTGACGGTAGAAGCCCTCCGCGACCGCATGGTTGGTCTCGATCCCGATCAGGTCCATCAGCTCGAACGGGCCCATGCGGAAGCCGCCGCCCATCCGCACGATCCGGTCGACCTGCTCGACCGTCGCCTGGCCATCCTGCACGACCCGCAGCGCCTCGAGGAAGAAGGGGCGGTTGACGCGGTTGACGAGGAAGCCGGCGACGTCGGCGGCGTCGATCACGCGCTTGCCCATCGCCTCGCCGAGCGCGCGCGCCGTCGCGACGACCTCCGGCGCGGTCGCGACGCCGGGCACGACCTCCGCGAGCTTCATCACCGGCGCCGGGTTGAAGAAGTGCAGGCCCACGACGCGCGCGGGCCGCGGCACCCCGGCGGCGATCTCGGCGACCGACAACGACGAGGTGTTGGTCGCGAAGACGCAGTCGGGCGCGGCGATCTCCGCGAGCCGCTCGAACAGGTCGAGCTTGAGGTCGAGCCGCTCGGGCGCCGCCTCGATCACGAGCCCGCACGGCGCGAGCTGCTCCAGCGCGGCCGCCGGCTCGACCCGCGCGCGGATCGCCGCCGCGTCGGCGGCGCTCAGCCGGCCTCTGGAGACCTGCCGGTCGAGGCCGGCGGCGACGGTCGCCAGGCCGCGTTCGAGCGCCTGCGGGACGGGATCGTGGAGGAGCGTGCGGGCACCGGCCTGCGCTGCGAGCTGGGCGATGCCGGCGCCCATCGTGCCGGCGCCCACGACGCCGATCGTTCTCGGGATAGCCATGGCGGCGACGGTATCGCATCGGTCATCATGCTCGATCAGACTGTCCGGACATCATGTACGATCGATCGATGAGCACCCTCGAGCATCCCTCGACGTCGATCTTCAGCGACGTCCACCACCAGCTGCGCGAGTCGATCCGCTCGTTCGTCGAGCGCGAGATCGCGCCGCACACCGCCGGCTGGGAGGAGACGACCTATCCCGACGCGATCGTGCGGCGGATGGGCGAGCTGGGCTTCCTCGGCCTCTCGATGCCGGAGCAGTACGGCGGCCAGGGCGGCGACTACTTCACGAACATCGTGCTCGCCGAGGAGATCGCCCGCGGCGGCTCCGGCGGGCTGCTGATGGGACTCTCGGTCCACACCGACATGGTGATGCCGCCGCTGCTGGAGTTCGGGACCGAGCAGCAGAAGCAGCGCTGGCTGCCGGCCGGGATCGCGGGCGAGACGATCTTCGCGCTCGGGATCACCGAGCCCGACGCCGGCTCCGACGTCTCCGCGATCACGACGCGCGCGGTCCGCGACGGCGACGACTGGGTGATCAACGGCGCCAAGACCTACATCACCAACGGCCACCGCGCGGGCATGATGCTGACCGTCGTCAAGACCGATCCCGACGCCGGCTACGACGGCTTCACGACCTTCCTCATCCCGATGGACACGCCCGGGGTGGTGCTGGAGAAGCCGCTGCACAAGATGGGGATGCACGCCTCCGACACCGCGTTGATCGCGCTGCAGGACGTGCGCGTCGGCCCCGAGGCCGTGCTCGGCGAGGTCGGCCGCGGCTTCCAGCAGATCATGTGGGAGCTGCAGGCCGAGCGCGCGATCGCCGCGGCCGGCTGCCTCGCGTACGCTCAGCGCGCCTTCGACCTCACGCTCGCCTACGCGCTCGAGCGGCGGACGTTCGGCCGCCCGCTCGGCAAGCACCAGGCGATCCGCCACAAGTTCGCGCGCATGGCGATGGAACTGGAGGCGACGCGACGCCTGATCTACGCGACCGCGGCCGACTACGCCGCCGGCAGGTACAACGTGCGCGAGATCTCGATGAGCAAGCTCAAAGCGTCCCAGGTCGCCTGGATGGTCGCCGACGAGTGCGTGCAGATCTACGGCGGCGCGGGCTACATGAGCGAGTACCCGGTCGAGCGGATCATGCGCGACCTGCGGCTCTACCGCATCGGCGCCGGCGCCGACGAGATCATGCTTGATGTGATCGGCAAGACGTACGGTCTTTAGACTGTCGCGGCGATGCCGTCCGCGACCCGCAGGCCCCAGAGCAGACGCGCCGCCCGGCGCGAGGTCATCCGCGACCGCCTCCTCGACGTCGTCCAGCGCCTGTTGGCCGACGGCGAGAGCTTCACCGAGATCAGCGTCGAGCGGATGGTCCAAGAGGCCGGCATGTCGCGCTCGACGTACTACGTCTACTTCGAGGACAAGGGCGACCTGCTGCGCGCTTGGTTCGGCGAGATCGAGGCGGAGATCGCCGAGGCCGTCGCGGGCTGGTGGGAGATCGACGGCGACTCCTCGCGCGCGGACCTGCGCGCGGCGCTCGCGAGAGTGGTCGAGGTCTACCACCCGCATGCCCCGCTGATGGCCGCGACCTACGACGCCGCCGAGTACGACCCGAGCGTCCGCGAGCTGGTCACGGCGATGATGGGCGCGAACATCGCCAGCCTGCGCAAGCACATCCGCCAGGGCCAGGCGGCCGGCTTCATCGATCCGGAGCTGCCGGCGGCGGAGACCGCGCAGTGGCTCACGTGGATGGCCGAGCGCGCCTTCCACGTCTTCCTGCGCGGCCTCAGACCGGCCCAGCTGCGCACCCAGGTCGACGCCTACACGGCGATCGTCTGGAACACGCTCTACGCGCCGGTCCGCGCCGGCGCGTAGACGCGGACGCCGCGGTCAGCGCCCGTTGAACGTGGGTGCGCGCCGCGCGAGGAACGCGGCGATCCCGTCGCGCACATCGTCGGTCAGCGCCAGCTCCGCCATCACCTGCCGCTCGGCGTCGAGCTGCTCGGCCCACGAGCTGCCGCTCGCGGCGGCGATCAGCCGGCGCAGATGGGCGTAGGCGCGCGTCGGCCCGTCGGCCAGCCGCCGCGCGGTCCGCTCGGACTCCGCGGCGAGGCCGGCCGCCGGGACGACGCGGCTGACGAGTCCCCACTCGGCCGCCTCGGCCGCGCTCAGCACCCGCCCGTCGACGAGGAACTCCCACGCCCGGCGTGCGCCGGCGAGCCGCGTGACCGCCCACGAGCTGCCGCCGTCACCGCTCATCCCGAGCTTGGCGAAGCCGGAGGCCAGCCGCGCGTCGTCGGCCGCGATCACGACGTCGGCGCACCACAGCAGCCCCAGTCCGCCGCCGGCCGCCGCGCCTTGGACCGCCGTGACGACCGGGACCTCGAGCGCGCCGAGCTGCGCGAGCGCGGCGTGGTAACGCGAGATCATCCGCTGCAGCTCGGCCGGGAGGTCGTCGCCGACGCCGTGGAGGTGGCGCAGGTCGCCGCCGACGGTGAAGCTCGGCCCGTCCGCTTCGATCAGCACCGCGCGCAGCCCGGGGCGCGCCGCGCAGGCCGAGGCGGCGTCGAGCAGCTCGTAGGCCATCGCGCGGTCGATCGCGTTGTGCGCCTCGGGCCGCGCGAGGCGGAGGCGCGCGAGCCCCTCCTCGAAGCGAAGGCTGACGACGCCGGAGGCGCTCATGCGGGATCCCTCTCGTTCAGCGCGGCGCACCACAGCGCCGTGTCGGTCCACTGCTCGAGCGCGGTCAGGCCGGCCGCGCCGCCGCTCCAGAGATGGGCGAAGCGCGCGTTGACCTGGGCGCTGGTGCCGCGCGCGACGCCGCGGTAGGTGCCGGCGACCAGCAGTCGCCCGTCGGCGCACGCGATCCAGCCCTCCGGCTCGGCTATCACCTTGAAGGCGCGCCCGATCGCCCACCAGCCGTCGCGCAGCATCGCCTCGGCCCCGCGATGCAGCCCCGCTCCGGCGGGCATGCCGTCGGCGATGCGACCCTCGAAGCCCGGGTCGAGCAGCGCCAGGACGCCGTCGCCGTCTCCGGCGCCGAGCGCGCCGTAGAGCCGCGCGACGGCGCGCTGCAGCGTCTCAGCTGACGACGCCGGCATCGCGGAGACGCTCGATCTCGTCACGGTCCACTCCCCAGTCGGTCAACGCGTCGTCGGTGTCGGCGCCGGGATCGCGCGGCGGCGTGCGCAGCGTGCCCGGCGTGCGGCTGAAGCGCGGCGCGGGCGCCGGCTGCAGCACGCCCTCGAACTCGGTGAAGGTGCCGCGCGCGACGTTGTGCGGATGGGCCGGCGCCTCCTCGGGCCGGTAGACGGCGGTCGCGCAGGCCTCCTCCCCCTCCAGCAGCTCGGCCCATTCGGCGCGCGTGCGGGTGGCGATCGCCGCGGCGATCCGCTGCTTGAACAGCGGCCAGCGCGCGCGGTCGAACTGCGGCAGCTCGTCGGCGGGGAGGTCGAGCAGCTCCAGCAGGCGCGCGTAGAACTGCGGCTCGATCGCGCCGACCGCGACGTGCTCGCCGTCGGCCGTCGCGTAGACCTCGTAGAAGTGCGCGCCGGAGTCGAGCAGGTTCGTCCCCGGCGGTCCGGGCCATTGGCCGCCGGCTCGCAGCGCGTGGACGATCGTGGTCAGCACGGCCGTGCCGTCGACCATCGCGGCGTCGACGACCTGCCCGCGGCCGGAGCCGCGCGCCTCGACGATCCCGCACAGCAGCCCGAAGGCGAGGAACATCGCGCCGCCGCCGTAGTCGCCGACGAGGTTCAGCGGCGGCAGCGGGCGCTCGCCGCCGCGGCGCATCGCGCCGAGCGCGCCGGCGATCGCGATGTAGTTGACGTCGTGGCCGGCGACCTGGCTCAACGGCCCGTCCTGGCCGTAGCCGGTCATCCGTCCGTAGACGAGCTTCGGGCTGCGCGCGAGCACCACGTCGGGGCCGAGCCCGAGGCGCTCCATCACGCCGGGCCGGAAGCCCTCGATCAGCGCGTCGGCGCCCGCGCACAGCCGCAGCACCAGCTCCGCCGCGCCGTCGGCCTTCAGGTCGATCCCGACCGAGCGGCGGTTGCGGTTGGTGAGGTTCCACGCGCCGCTGCCGAGCCCGGCCGAGCCGGGCCGTTCGAGCCGCACGACGTCGGCGCCCATGTCGGCGAGCAGCATCGCCGCGAACGGGCCGGGTCCGATCGCGCCGATCTCGACGACGCGCACGCCGGTCAACGGGCCTGCCTGTGTCATAGTCTCCTCAGACATCGTGTCCGGACAGAACGTATCATCCACAGCCGAGGCGTACGCCTTCGCCGCCGACGCGGGCATCCATCCGCTCGTGCTCCCGACGCCGTTCGGCGTCGGGCCGGTCAACACCTATCTCGTCGAGGACGACCCGCTGACGCTGGTCGACTGCGGGCCCAACGTCGCGACCGGGCTCGGGCTGCTCGAGCGCCTGCTGGCCGAGCGCGGCCACACGCTCGCCGACCTCGAGCTGGTCGTCGTGACGCACCAGCACATCGACCACACCGGCCTCGCCCGCGCGATCGCCGAGCGCACCGACGTCGAGGTCGCCTGCCTCGACGCGCTCGCCCCGGTGCTGCGCAGATGGGACGAGCACGGCGTGCTCGACGACGACGACGCGCGCCGCCTGATGCTCGACCACGGCGTCGAGCCGCACGTCGCCGACGCGCTGCGCGCCGTCGCCGACGTCGTGCGCGGCTACGGCTGCTCGGCGCCCGTCCACCGCCCGCTGCGTGACGGCGAGCAGCTCGCGCTGCGCGACCGCACCTTCACGGTCCTGCACCGGCCCGGCCACTCCCCCTCCGACATCGTGCTGCTCGACGCCGAGCGGGAGATCGCGCTGACCGGCGACCACCTGCTCAGCGGGGTCTCCTCGAACGCCGTCATCACGCGGCCGCTCGGCGAGTGGGACGGCCGCCGCCCAGAGCCGCTGCTGCAGTACCGCGCCTCGCTGCAGGCGACGCGCGAGCTGCCGTTCGAGCTGGGCCTCGGCGGCCACGGCGGCCCGGTGACCGGCCATCGCGAGCTGATCGCCGAGCGGCTGCTGGCGCAGGAGCGCCGCGCCGCCCACTTCCACGACCTGCTCGCCGAGCGGCCGCTGTCCGCGCACGAGCTGGCGACGGCCCGCTGGGGGCCGATCGCGATCACGCAGGCATTCCTGACGCTGTCGGAGGTGCTCGGCCACCTCGGGCTGCTGATCGCCGACGGCGTCGTCGCGGAGGACCGTTCGGGCGCCGTGATCCGCTTCCAGCGAATCTGAGCAGACTGCCCGTCCATAATGTTCGGACGCGCTGTGCCATCGGGCACGGCGGTTGGGAGCCTGGCGCGAACCGCTCCCCGACCCGAGGACCCCATGGAGATCGACGCGCGCCGCCAGCAGTTGGAGACCCGCTTCTCGCCGTGGACGGCGATGGCGCTCGACGAGCGCCTCGACGTCTGCGCGGAGGAGTTCGCGGACCGGCCCCTGGTCGTCACCGACGACGTCACCTGGACCTACCGCGAGGTGCGCGACCTCTCCGTCCGGCTCGCCGACGGGCTCGCCGCCCTCGGCATCGGCCCCGAGCATCGCGTCGGCATCCTGATGACCAACTTCCCCGAGTTCGTGCCGGCGAAGTTCGCCGCCGCGCGGACGGGCGCGATCAGCGTGCCGCTCAACTTCCGCTACCGGCAGGAGGAGCTGGCCTACGTCCTGCGCCAGTCGCAGTGCTCGGTGCTGATCACGATGACGGGCTTCGACGGGATGGACTACCTCGCGATGCTCGACGAGATCGCGCCCGGCTGGGACCACGGCGGCTGCGACGCGCTGCCGGACCTCAGACACGTGATCGCGCTCTCGACCGACGGTCGCGAACGCGACGGCGCGATGACGCTCGACGACCTCGCGCGGCTCGGCGACGCCAACGCCGGTGCCAGCGCCGCCGGCCGCCGCAAGCCGGACGACGTCGGCGACATGCTCTACACCTCCGGCACGACCGGCAGCCCGAAGGGCGTCCTCGTGACGCACGACGCGGTCCAGCGGACGGCATACGGAAGCGCGCTCACGCGTGCCTACCAGGATGGTCGCCGGGTCCTCTTCTCCCTGCCCTGTTACCACATGTTCGGGTACGTCGAGGGGCTGCTGTCGACGATGCTCGTCGGCGGCGCCGTGATCATGCAGACGAGATTCGATCCGGGCGAGTACCTGCGCGCGATCGAGCAGCACCGCGCCGACGACATGCTGTGCGTGCCGACGATGACGGTCGCGCTGCTGGAGCATCCCGACCGCCGAACGCGCGACCTCTCCTCACTCGACGCGATGCTCTCCGGCGCGGCTCCCGCGCCGGCCTGGCTCTACGAGCGCTGCCGCGACGACCTCGGCGTGACCGAGATGGTCACCGGCTACGGGATGACCGAGTGCGGCGGGGCGATGACGCTGACGCTGCCCGAGGACCCGATCGAGCGCCACGTCACGACGGTCGGGCGGCCGAAGCTCGCCGGCGCCGCCGGGCTGCCCGCGCGCGGCGGCGACCTGGTCGAGTACGCCGTCGCCGATCCGGCCAGCGGCGCCCGCCTGCCCGAGGGCGAGGAGGGCGAGCTGATCTCGCGCGGGCCGACGATGATGATCGCCTTCTGGGGCAAGCCCGAGGAGACGGCGCAGACGCTGCGCGACAGCTGGGTCCACTCCGGCGACCTCGGGCGGATCACGCCGGAGGGGTACGTGCAGGTGACCGGCCGCAGCAAGGAGCTCTACAAGAGCGGCGGCGAGCTGGTGATGCCGAAGGAGATCGAGGAGCTGCTGTGCGCCCATGACGGCATCAGCCAGGCGTTCGCGATCGGCGTGCCCGACGACCGCTGGGGCGAGATCGGCCTCGTCTGGATCGTCCGCGCCCCCGGCTCGACGGTCACCGAGCAGGAGGTGATCGCCCTCTGCAAGGACAGCCTCGCGCGCTTCAAGGTGCCCAAGCACGTGCTCTTCGCCCGCTCCGACGAGCTGCCGATGACGCCGACGGGCAAGGTCCAGAAGTTCCGCCTCGTGCGCCAGGCGCAGGAGCTGCTGGAGCACGTGGCGACCTGACGTGCGCCCGCACGAGCCGACAGCAGCGCCCGCCCTGGCGGTCGACACGCACCGCGAGGCCGCGGCGCTCGCGCGCCCGCCGCTGCTCGTGCGCCGGCCGCTGGAGGCGCTGCTCGACCGTCACGGGATCGGCGCCGGCCCGGTCGAGGCGGAGCTGGTCGGCGAGGGCGAGTCCAACGTGACGCTCGTCATCCGCCGCGGCGACGCGCGCGCGATCCTGCGTCGGCCGCCGCGCCGGCGCTCTGAACGGGCGACCCGCAACGTCCTGCGCGAGGCGCGCCTGCTGGAGCTGCTGGAGCCGACGGCGGCACGCGCGCCGCGGGTCCTGCTCACCTGCGTCGATCCCGCCGTGATCGGCGTCCCCTTCTACGTGATGGAGGAGGTCGCGGGCAGCGTCATCACCTCGACGCTGCCGATCGGACTCGACGACGCCGACGGCCGCGACACCGTCGCGCGCGAGCTGGTCGACGCGCTCGTCGAGCTGCACGCGATCGACCTCGCCAGCAGCGGGCTGCACGCGATCGGGCGCTCCGACGACTTCCTCGAGCGCCATCTACGGCGCTGGACGGGGATCTGGGAGCGCCACCGGACGCGCGACGTGCCGGTGCTCGACGAGGTGACCGGCTGGCTGCGCTCGCATCGCCCGGAGCCGTCGTCGGCGCCGACGCTCGTGCACGGCGACTACCGCCTCGGCAACGTCGTCTTCGCCCCGGCGGGGCCCGCGCGGCTGCGGGCCGTGCTCGACTGGGAGATCGCGTCGATCGGCGATCCACTGTGCGACCTCGCGTGGATGCTGACGACCTGGCCGGAGTCCGACGACCCCGCCGGCACGCTGCTGACGATGGCCGGCGCCGTCGCGCCCGCCGGCTTCCCGTCGCGCGCCGAGCTGGCCGCGCGCTACGCCGAGCTGTCGGGGCGGCCGATCTCCGGCCTCAGCTGGTACACGGCGCTGGCGCTGTGGCGCGCGGCGATCGGGCTCGAGACGCTGCGCGAGCGGGCGCTGACCGGCGCGGCCGAGGACGCCTTCGTGCGCGAGCTCGCGGTCGGCGTGCCGGAGCTCGCCGACCGCGCCCTGACCGCGGCGCTCACGACCTGACGGCGTCAGGAGGCCAGCGCCGTGAGCCGGTCCTCGCCGTCGGCGGCGGCCGGCGCGGCGAGCAGCTCCGAGAGCCGGTGCGCCGCGACCGTCACCGCGCGGGCGTACTGCGGCTCGGCCTGGCGCAGCACGCCGGGCGGCATCGAGACGCTGAGCGCGGCGATCACGCGCGCGCTCGCGTCGCGCACCGGCGCGGCGACGCAGCAGACGCCGCGCTGGTTCTCCTCGTAGTCGAAGGCGACTCCGTCGCGCAGGGCGAGGTCGAGCTGGGCGCGCAGGTCGCCGACCCTTCCGACCGTCGCCTCCGTGAACGCCGGCAGGCCGTCGACGGTCGCGCGCTCCTGCACCTCGTCCCAGGAGCGGTGCGCGAGCAGCATCTTGCCGAGCGCGGTCGAATGGCCGGGCAGCCGCACGCCCGGGGCGCGCTCGGGCCCCTCGACCCCGGCGGGATGCCCGCTCGCGGCGACGCAGACGAGCCGGCGCCCGTCCCAGGTCGCGACGCTGGCCGCCTGACCGAGCCGGCGCGCCATCAGCTGCGTGACGGCGTCGGCCTGCCGTTGGAAGCCGTCGGTCTCGACGAGGTTGCGGCTCATCGCCAGTAGACGCCAGCCGAGCCGGTAGCGACCGCCTGGAAGCCGTTCGAGCAGACCGATGCCGGCGAGGCTGGCGAGCATGTCGTGGGCGTTGGACTTCGGCAGCGAGAGCGCGGAGGCGACCTCTGTCACCCCCCACTCCGGACGTTCGGTGGTGAACAGCTTCAGAACCTTGCCGACCCGGGCGACGGTGTTGAGCATCGACTCTCTCCTCTCCTCCGGCGCGGGCCTCGACGCCTCGCTGCCGGAACGGCAACTCTCCAGGCTGCCGTTCCGCGGGCGACCATCGTATCAGACAGTATGTCCGGTCAGCATGTCAATTTTTTGCGAGGGCTCCCCTGGCGCCCTCTCGCTCAGAGCGACGGCCGGTAGACGTATCTCGCGCTGCGCGTGACGGCGAACTCGAAGACGCCGACGCCCTCGACGGCGCCGTCGAGCACGAAGCGGGCCGGCCGGTCGACCATCGGCGTGTCGAGCGCCCGCGGCGTGACGCTCCCGTCCAGCGGCCACGTCTCGTGCTCGACCACCCCGCGGCCGCGGGGCTTGCCGTGCCAGCCGCCGTAGCCGCCGCCCGAGAGGAAGCCGCCGCCGGCCGTCCCGTCGACGTCGAGCCGCAGCGTGCGCCCTGAGGCCGTCGTGAAGACGAGCGTGCCGCGCGGGCAGTCGAGGCCGGCGTCGAGCTCGAGCGCGTGAACGCCCGCGACGATCGGATCGTCGACGCCGTCGGTGCCGAGCACGGCGCCGTCGCAGTGGGTGACCTCGTTGTCACGGTCGAGGTTGAAGAGGACCGCGACCGAGCAGTCGGCGAACTGCGCCTGGATCCAGAGGTGGATCCCGCCGCCCTCGGAGACGAGCCGCACGCCGCGCGAGCGGTCGCGCTGGCCGCGCCAGCCGCCGACGTCGATCCGTTCGCCGTCGAGCAGCAGCGTCCCCTCGTACGTGCCCGACTGGAAGAAGTGACCGAAGTCGCTGACGCCGCCGCGGCCGTCCTCCAGATGGATCCGCTCGGTCTCCCACGGGTTCGTGCGAGCGCGCCAGATCACGTCCAGCTCGAAGCCGGCGGGGTTCTCTCCGACGACCAGCCGCCAGGCGCGCAGCGGCTCGACGATCTCCCAGGAGAGCGGGCCGACGCCGGTCGCCGGCAGCCGGTCGCTCTCATCGGAGAAGCGCACGTTGCGCTGCTCCCGGTCGACCCGGATCAGGTAGCCGTCGACCACCCCGCGGTTGGGGTAGGAGCCGGCGCCGAGCATGATCAGCGGCGTCGGGGCGGCCGGGTCGTGCAGGTTGAAGTAGAAGCGGTCGAAGAAGCGCTCGCCGCTCTCGTCGGGGGCCTCGCCGACGAGCAGGTCGTCTGTCGCGGTCAGTGTCGTCATCACAGCACCGTCTCCCCGCGCGCCGCCCCGTCGCAACGCGCGTCCGTCAGTCGCGGAAGGGTTTTCACGCGCCGCTCACGTGCCGGGCGACGTCGGGCCAGAACGGCGCGCGGACCTCGCGCCGCAGGACCTTCCCGACGCCGGACTTCGGCAGCTCGCCGGCGAACTCGACCGACGTCACCTTCTTGACCGAGCCGACCTGCTCGCGCGTCAGCTCGATCACCTCAGCGGCGCTCAGCGACGCGCCCTCCTCCAGCACCACGACCGCCTTCGGCGTCTCCCCCCAGCGCTCGTGCGGGACGCCGACGACGCAGACCTCCCTGACGGCCGCGTGCGTCGCGATCGCGCGCTCCAGCTCGGCCGGCCAGATGTTGTAGCCGCCGGAGATGATCAGGTCCTCCTTGCGGTCGGAGAGGTAGACGAAGCCCTCCTCGTCCATGTAGCCCATGTCGCGCGTGAGCACGCTGCCGTCGGGCAGCAGCCGCTCGGCGGTCGCGGCCGGGTCCTTCCAGATCTCCGTCATCCGCCCCGGCGAGCTGATCGCGATCTCGCCGACCTCGCCGGCCGGCAACGCGCGGCCGGCGTCGTCGACGACGGTGATGATCGTGTTCGGCGTCGGCCGTCCGATCGAGCGCAGCCAGCGCCGTTCGCGCTCGCTCCCCTGCGGCAGGTGCTGGTGCGCGTGCAGCATCGTCGCGGGGATCGCCTCGCTCTGCGCGTACATCTGCACGAGGATCGGGCCGAACCGCTCCAGCGCGCGGATCGCGGTGCGCTCGGAGATCGGCGAGGCCGCGTAGTGCAGGCAGCGAAGGCTGGAGAGGTCGCGGCGGTCGACGTCGGGATCGTCGAGCAGCGCCTGGATCATCGTCGGGACGACGACGGCGAAGCTGATCCGCTCGCGCTCGATCAGCTCCAGCGCCCGGCCGGGGTCGAACGCCTCCATCACGACGACGCGCCCGCCGGCCTGCAGGATCGGCCAGACGCAGATGATCGCGAGGTGGGTCAGCGGCCCGGCCGCCAGGTAGCGGTCGCGGTCGTCGAGCTGCGGCAGCCCGAGGCGCCACTCGTTCTCGACGTTCATCCAGGCGGCGTTGGTGTGGTAGATCCCCTTCGGGCGCCCGGTCGTGCCGGCCGAGAAGCGCACGACGTGCCCGTCGCCGGGCCGCAGCTCGACCTGCGGATCGTCCGGCGCGGCGTCGGCGAGCACCCGCTCGTAGGCGAGGTGGCCGCGCGCGTCGCCGCCGAACACCAGCACGTGCTCCAACTGGGTGAGCGCGCCGAGGTGCGGCTCGATCTCCTCGACGTGGTCGGCGTGGACGAGCAGGGCGCGCGCGTCGACCAGATCCATCATGTAGGCGTTCAGCTCGCCCGTCTGGTGCGTGTAGAGCCCCGATCGCACGTAGCCGCCGAGCGCCACGCCGGCGAGCTGTTCGATCGTCTCGAAGCCGTTCGGCGTCAGCAGCGCGACGCGGTCGCCCTGCGCCAGCCCGAGCCCGCGCAGGGCGTTGGCGAGGCGGCTGGCGCGTTCGAACAGCTCGGTGTAGGTCTGCTCGCGGTCGCCGTGCACGACCGCGACGTTCTCGCGATGGTGCCGGGCCGCTTGACGAATGAGGTGCGCGAAGTCCATGTCGCGCAGCGTGCCGTGCCGGCCGCGGGTCGCAGGAGTACGGTCCGAGACTGCTGGACGCGCGGAGAGCGACGACGCTCGCGGCGCGATGATCGCGACGCTGATGTCCCCCCACGGCGCTGCGTCCGCCTGCTGAAAGGAACCGCCCCATGTTCATCCGAGATCTCGTCCGGCGGCTTGCGACCGTGACACCGGAGCGGCTCGCCTACGTCGACCCGGCGCGCTCGGTGACCTGGGGCGAGGTCCACGAGCGCTCGGACCGGCTCGCGGCGGCGCTGCAGCAGCTCGGCCTCGCCAAGGGCGACCGCTCGGCGATCATCGCCTACGAGACGGTCGACGTGATGGAGCACTGGATCGCCTGCACGAAGGCGGGCGTCGCGCGCGTCGGCATCAACTGGCGCTACGCCCAGCGCGAGATGCGGCACATCCTCGACGACGCCGACCCCGCCGCCGTCTTCGTCAGCGCCGACTGCGTCGAGCATCTCGGCCGCGAGACGATCGAGCGGCTGATCGCCGACGGCCGGCGGGTGATCGGCTTCGGCGCCGGGCACGGCCTGCCGCTCGACGTCGAGACGCTGATCGCCGACGCCGGCCTCTTCGCGGCGCCCGAGATCGAGCGCTCCGACGTGATCGCCGTCTCCTACACGTCGGGCAGCACCGGCATGCCGAAGGGCGTGCTGCTGACGCAGGAGGGCGCCGCCTGGCAGCTCGCCTCCGCGCCGTTCGCCGGCGGTCTGCAGAGTGGCGACGTCGTGCTCAACAACCTGCCGATGCCCGGCTTCCCGATCTACCTCAGCTCGTACGCGATGTCGCGCGGCGCCACGACGGTGCTGCCGCGCCTGTTCGACCCGAAGGCGACCGCCGCGCTCGCGCGCGAGCACGGCGTGACGGTGATGATCGCCGTCCCGACGATGCTGCCCGCGATCATCGACGCCGCCGGCGACGGCCTCGACGCCTTCGAGCGGCTGCGCGCGATCATCATGCTCGGCAGCCCGTCGACCGCCGGCATCCTCGCGCGTGCCAGCGCCGCCTTCGGCTGCGAGCTGCAGAACTGGTACGGCTCGACCGAGACCAACGGCGCGATCTGCATGCTGCGCGACGCCGATCGCGCCGCCTTCCCCGACCGCGACCTGTCCAGCTCGGTCGGGCGGCCGCTGCTGCACGTCGACTTCGCGATCCTCGACGACGAGGCGCGCGAGCTGCCGCGCGGCGAGACGGGCGAGATCGCGGCGCGCGGGCCGCTGCTGGCCGGCTACCGCAACAACCCCGCGGAGACCGAGCGGGCGCTCGGCGACGGCTGGGTGCGGACCGGCGACATCGGCGTCCAGGACGACGCCGGCTTCGTCTTCCTGCAGGACCGCAAGAGCTTCATGATCATCTCGGGCGGCTTCAACGTCTACCCGGCGGTCGTCGAGACGGTCCTCTCCCAGCACCCGGGCGTCCACGAGGTCGCGGTCGTCGGCGCGCCCCACCCGCGCTGGGTCGAGGCGGTCGTCGCCGTCGTCGTGCGAGCGCCCGGCAGCGAGGTGACCGCCGAGGAGATCGTCGCCTTCTGCGAGCCGCGCGTCGGCCGCTGGGAGGTGCCCAAGCACGTCGAGTTCGTCGACGCGCTGCCGATGGCGGCCTCCGGCAAGCTCGACAAGCGCGGCCTGCGCGCGCGAATCGCGGAGGCGCCGGAGCGCCTCCCCTGGCCGGCTACCGCTGCGCCGTGATCAGCGGCTCCAGCGGAAGCGTGTCCATGAATGCCTCGTCGCGGCTGAGCTGGGTGCCGCGCACCTCGCAGATGTCCATTCCGTGGATCGTGATCGTCTCGCCGCCGGCGCGGTGCGTGAGGTCGGCGGACCACATGCACATCTGCGCGTCCTTGCCTTCGAGGCGGTACTCCTCGGTCACGGTGAACTGGAAGTCCCAGACCTTGAAGAACTTCG
The DNA here is from genome assembly GCF_033542075.1 of Conexibacter stalactiti. NCBI lineage: Bacteria > Bacillati > Actinomycetota > Thermoleophilia > Solirubrobacterales > Conexibacteraceae > Conexibacter > Conexibacter stalactiti. The sequence goes on along the minus strand of NZ_JAWSTH010000003.1, from coordinate 50,615 downwards.
TCAGGTACCGCCGCAGGTCGTCCTTGCCGACGATCTTGCCGCGCGTCTTCGGGTCTCTGTAGACGACGTCGTCGGTGTAGGTCGCGAGCGTCGCCTCGACGTCGAGCGTGTTCCACGCCTCGATGCAGTCGCGGGTGGCCTTGAAGATCTGCTCGTCGGTGAGCGAGGTGGTCGTGGCGCTCATGGGTCTCCTCCTGGAGTCGTCAACGCGACGAACAGGATCAGAGCACAGCGGGCGCCGCGATCACTGTCCGCCTATCTCGACCGGTAGCCGACGCGGCCGTCGTCGAGCGTCACGCGCGCCAGCTTCTCCTCGGCTTCGAGCCGGCCGAGCAGGCCGAGCACGGTGCTGGCGCTGAGGAAGGCCCACTCCAGCGCCGTCCGCGGCCACAGCCGCTCGGCGAGCGCGCACGCCGTCAGCGTCTCGCCGCGGCCGAACAGCTCCAGCGCCTCGCGCGCCTGGAGGTCCTGGAAGGCGAGGTGGCGGTCGATCACGTCGCGCGGCGCGTCGAAGCAGTCGCCGTGCCCGGGGATGACGAGGCCGTCGAGGTCGCCGCGCGACCGCGCCAGCGAGCGGCGGTAGTCGAGCAGCCGTGCGCAGCGCGCGGCCTCCTCGGCGAAGTCCGCGAGGACGCCGATCGGCCGGTCGAACATCGGCATCGACGCGTGGTCGCGCATCAGGTGGTCGCCGGAGATGACGATCCCGCGCCGCGCGTCGGCGAAGACCGTGTCGGTCTCGCTGTGGCCGGGACGGTGCAGCACGTCGAACGCGCCCGCTCCGATCTCGACCACGTCGCCTGGGGCGACCGACCGGTCGATCCGCACCGCCGCGGCCCAGCGCGCCTCGGCTTCGAGCTCCCGCTCGGCCCGCGCGGCGACCTCCGCGCCGAAGCCGTGCAGCTCCAGCGCGACACGCGCGAACGCGAAGTCGCGCGCCATCTGCGCGTCGTAGTCGGTCAGGAAGGTCGCCGCCTGCGCCAGCGCGACGACCGGCGCGCCCGAGCGCTCCGCGACCGACGCGGCGAGGCCGACGTGGTCGACGTGGTGGTGGGTCAGGACGATCTGCTCGATCTCCTCCAACCGCCGCCCGATGCCCGCGCACGCCGCCTCCAGCCGCTGCATCGCGCCCGGCAGCAGGCTGCCGGCGTCGACGAGCGTGAAGGGATCGCCCTCGAACAGCCAGGCGTTGACCGAGCCGACGACGTAGCCGGACTCCAGCTCGACCCGATGGATGCCGCTGCGCATGGTCGTCATCGTCGCCCACGATGCCGTTCGCCGCGGCGTGGTCGAAACCGCTTGCGAGATACCCGAATGGCGCTTGGGGGCATGTCGCTGGCGGACGTAGCGTCGGACGATCCGCTGACAAGGAGGAAACCGTGGGCCTGTACGGGCTTGCCGACTCGCTCTATCGCAACCGGACGGCGCGCCAGGGCGACGCCGACCGCGTCGCCCTGGTCTTCGAGGACCGCAGCTTCACCTACGCCGAGCTGGAGTCGCGCGTGCGACGGCTGGCGACCGGTCTCGCCGCCGCGGGCTTCCAGCCGGAGGACCGCTGCGCGATCCTGCTCTACAACCGCCCGGAGTACGTCGAGCTGTATTACGCGATCGCCCATCTCGGCGGGGTCGTCGTGCCGCTCAACTACTACCTCAAGGGGCCGGAGATCGCGTACGCGCTCGACGACTCCGACGTCCGCTGGCTCGTGCACGAGCCGGCCTTCGACGAGCTGCTCGGCTCGATCTCCTCCGATCTCCCGCCCGACCTGCGGACGGTCGCGCTGACCGACGGCGAGACGGAGGCGCTGCGCTACGAGCAGCTGATCGAGGCCGGCGCGGCGGCCGACGCGCCAGTTGCCGCGACCGCGCCCGACGACCTCTTCCTGCTGCAGTACACCTCGGGCACGACGGGGCTGCCGAAGGCGGCGATGCACTCGCACGGCAACATCCTCTTCAACGCGCTCACGCAGGTCGCGGAGTTCGCGATGACCGAGGACGACGTCCACCTCGTGCTGCCCGCGCTCTGCTGGGGCGCCGGCTTCCACGACTTCACCGTCGCCACCTGGTGGCGCGGCGGAACGGTCGTGCTGCGCCCGAGCGGCGGCTTCTCCGGCGCGGAGTTCTGCGCGACCGTCGCGCGGCACGGGGTCTCGATCGTGCTGCTCGTGCCGTCGGTGCTGCGGCTGGTGCTGGAGGGCGACAACCTCGAACGGCACGACATGTCGTCGCTGCGGCTGATCCTCAGCGGCGGCGAGCACGTCCCGATCGAGGCGATCGAGGATCTCCAGCGGCGGCTGCCGAACTGCCAGTTCCTGCAGGGGTACGGGCTGTCGGAGTTCCCGACGATCATGACCTACCTCGACGGCGAGCACGCGATCACCAAGCGCGGCTCCGCCGGCCGCGCCTCGATGACCGCCGTCGTGCGGGTCGTCGACGACGAGGGCCGCGACATGCCGGCCGGCGAGCCGGGGCAGATCATCTGCCGCTCCCCCGCCGTCACGCACGGCTACCTCGGGCGCGACGACGCGACCGGCACGACGCTGGTCGACGGCTGGCTGCACACCGGCGACCGCGGCTGGGTCGACGAGGACGGCTTCCTCTTCATCGCCGGGCGCGTGAAGGACATGATCATCAGCGGCGGGCTGAACGTCTATCCCGCCGAGATCGAGCGGGTGCTCGGCCGGCACCCCGCGGTCAAGGAGGCGGCCGTCGTCGGCGTCCCGCACGAGCGCTACAGCGAGGTCGGCCGCGCGGTCGTCGTCGTCGACGACCCCGACGCGCTCGACGCGAGCGAGCTGGAGGCGCTCTGCCGCGAGCAGCTGGCGAACTTCAAGGTGCCGCGCGAGTGGGAGATCCGCAGCGAGCCGCTGCCGCGCACGACCTCAGGCAAGGTGCAGAAGTTCCTGCTGGTGCCCGCGCATGACCGCCGCTGAACGCGCGGCGCTTCCCCCGCTGCTCGTGCTCGAGCCGCTGGAGCGGCTGCTCGACGCGCACGGCATCGGCGCGGGTCCGCTGGAGGCGACGCTGATCGGCGAAGGCCACTCGAACGTCACCTTCCTGCTGCGGCGCGGCGCCACCGAGGTGGTGCTGCGCCGCCCGCCGCGGCCGCCGTTCGACCCGCGTGCCCACGACGTGCTGCGCGAGGCGCGCTTCCTGACCGCCCTGCGCGGGACGGCGGCGCGCATCCCGGAGGTGCTGCTCGTCTGCGACGACCGCGCCGTGCTCGACGTGCCGTTCTACGTGATGGCGAAGATCGACGGGTACGTCGTCACCTCGACGCTGCCGGCGGCGCTGTCCGACGGCGCGCAGCGGCGCGCCGTCGCCGACGAGCTGGTCGACGCGCTCGTGGAGCTGCACACGGTCGACGCGGGCCGCCCGGCGCTCGCCGCCTTCGGCGACGGCGAGCGGTTCCTGGAGCGGCAGCTGCGGCGCTGGGGCGGGATCTGGGAGACGCGCCGGGCGCGCGAGGTGCCCGAGGCCGACGAGGTGCTCGCATGGCTGCACGACCACCGGCCGCGGCAGCGGGACGTGACGGTCGTGCACGGCGACTACCGGCTCGGCAACGTCATCTTCGCCCCGCGCGCGCCGGCCCACCTGGCGGCGATCCTCGACTGGGAGATCGCGACCGTCGGCGACCCGCTGATCGACCTCGGCTGGCTGCTGTCGGCGTGGCCCGAGCCCGGTGACGACAGCGGCGCGATCCTGTCGCTGGCGGCCGCGGTCGCCGACGGCGGCTTCCCCAGCCGGCGGCAGCTCGCGGAGCGCTACGCAGAGCGCTCCGGCCGCTCGATCGAGGCGCTCGGCTGGTACACGACCTTCGCGTTCTGGCGCGGAGCGGTCGGGCTGGAGACGATCTACGCGCAGGCGGTCCGCGGCACGACCGACGACCCCTACGCGCACGAGCTGGAGAGCGGCGTGCCCGAGCTGGCGCGGCGGGCGCTGCGCGAGGCGCGCGCGGCGAGCTGAGACGGACTTCGCCGCGGCGCGCCGTGCAGGGCGCGCCGCGGCTGCGGTCGCGAGCGCGCCTCGCAGGGCGCGCCGCGGCCCACCGGTCTCAGCCGCCGAAGTACGCCTCGGCGACGAGCTGCTCGCCGGCCTCGCCGTCGAGCGAGCGCGTGACGCGCCCCTGGTCGAGCAGCAGCACCTCGTCGCAGACGGCCTTCAGCAGGTACGGGTTCTGCTCCATCAGGATCAGCGCGACGCCCGTCTCGCGGATCCCCGTGAGCGCCTCCGCGACGCCGTCGATCGCGACGGGCGAGAGCCCCAGCGAGGGCTCGTCGAGCACGATCACGCGCGGCTGCTGCACGAGCGCCCGCCCGATCGCCAGCCACTGCTGCTCGCCGCCGCTGAGCGAGCCGGCGCGATCGCCCGCCTTGCGCGCGAGGATCGGGAAGCGCTCCTCGACGTCGTGCAGCTGCTCGGCGGTGAGCTTGACGCCCGCGCCGAAGGCGGCGACCTCGAGGTTCTCGCGCACCGTCAGGTCGCCGAAGATCATCCGCCCCTCCGGCACGTGCGAGAGGCGGGCGCGGACGCGCGCGCGGCTGTCCTTGCCGCTGACGTCGTCGTCGCCGATCAGCACGCTGCCGTCCATCACCGGCAGCGCGCCCGTCAGCGTCTGCGCCAGGCAGGTCTTGCCGGCGCCGTTGCGGCCGATCACGCCGAGCGCGCCGCCGGCGGCGACGTCGAGGTCGATCCCGTGCAGGACGGGCACGCCCCGGCGGTAGCCGGCGTGCAGGTTCGCGGCACGCAGCATCAGCCCACCTCCTCCGTGTCCTTGAGCTCGACGTTCTCGCCGAGGTACGCGACCCGCACCTGCTCGTCGCGCACGACCTCCTGCGCCGGCCCCGACGCGAGCGCCTGGCCGGCGGCGAGGACGAGCAGCTCCGGGCAGAGCGCGGTGACGAGCGGGACGTCGTGCTCGACGAGGCACAGCGCCGTCTGGGGATGCTCGCGGTAGTAGCGCTCGATCGCCTCGATCAGTTCGCTGCGCTCCTCGCGGCTGAGCCCCGCCGCCGGCTCGTCGAGCAGCAGGACGACGGGCTCGACCGCCGCCGCGCGCGCGACCTCGGCCATCTTGCGCACGCCGTAGGGGACCTCGTCGGGAAGCCCCTCGCCGTACGCCGCGCAGCCGAACAGCTCCAGCGCCGCGTCGACGCGCGCCGTCTCCTCCGCCGCCGAGCTGCCGTGCACCCGCCGCCCGAGCGCCGCGCCGAGGCGGACGTTCTCGGCGATCGTGAGGCTCGCGGCCAGCTGCGGGTGCTGGAAGGTGCGGACGATCCCGAGCCGCGCGCGGGCGCCCGGTCCGAGGCGATCGATCGAGCGGCCTCTGAAGTGGATCGCTCCTGAGGTGGCCCGGTAGACCCCGCTCAAGACGTTCAGCAGCGTCGTCTTGCCGGAGCCGTTGGGCCCGATCAAGCCGAGCCGCCGCCCGGGTTGCAGGGCCACGTCGACCTCGCGCAGCGCGTGCACGCCGCCGAACCGCATGCCGACGGCGCTGCCGTCGAGAAGATCTGCCGTCATCGTCCCTTCCTCCGCATCAGCGGGGCGATCGTGCCCCGTTCGAGCAGCTGGCCGAGGCCGCCGCTGCCGGCCAGCAGCGCCGCGAGCAGCACCACGCCGAAGACGATCCCGGTCGAGGAGGCCGGCACGACCGACTGGATGTTCGGCGGCAGCGTCCCGACCAGCAGCCCGCCGAGCCAGGCGCCGACGACGCTGCGGGAGCCGCCGACGAGGCCGCCCGCCAGCAGCGAGATCGACAGGAAGACGGTGAAGACCGTCGGGTTGAGGAAGCCGACCGCGAGCGCGTAGCAGAGGCCCGCGATCCCGCCCAGCAGCGCGGCCCAGGTCCAGACGGCGATCTTCAGCAGCGACGGCCGCAGCCCGAAGCTGCGCGCCGCGTGCGGCGCCTCGCCGACGGTCAGCAGCCGGCTGCCGATCGAGCGGCTGAAGAGCCAGAGGTTCACCGCCGCCAGCACGACGAAGAGGACCACGACGGCGATCAGCAGCTCCGTCGCGGAGCCGTCGATCAGCGTGTCGCCGATGATCGGCGGGGTGATCGCCGTGCCGGCGTCGCCGCCGGTGATCGACGACAGCGCGAGCGCGAGGTCCGGGACCGCGTACGCGAGCGCGAAGGTCGCCAGCGCCGTGAAGAGGCCCGAGAGGCGGACGGTGGGGATCGCGATCAGCAGGCCGAGCAGCAGGCTCACGACGATCACCGCCAGCACCACCGTCGCCAGGCCCCAGCCTCTGCTGAGCGTGTACGAGGCGGTGTAGGCGCCGATCGCCATGAAGGCGCCGGCCGCGAGGTTGATCTCGCCGAGCGTGCCCGTGATCGCGTTGTTGCCGAGGATCGCGATCGCGTAGATCGTGCCGATGATCAGCGAGTACTTGAGCGGGTTGTCGCCGGTCATCCCCGCGATCAGGACGACGATCGCGACGAGGACCAGCAGCAGGATCCGGCCGGGCAGCAGGATGCCCCGCCCGGTGCGGATCGACGCCGCGACGCGTTCGTCGCGCGGCGGACGGCCGTTGGTCGTGGCGGGAGCTGCGCGTGTGGTGCTCATCAGGCCTCCCTAGACCCGTGCCATCGGTCGTCGGCCGAACAGCCCCTGGGGGCGGATCAGCAGGACGGTGACGAGCATCAGGAACAGCGACGTCGTCACGAGGTCGGGATTGATGTAGGCGGCGGTCAGGTTGGTCGCGACGCCGATCACCATGCCGGCGACGACGGCGCCGGCGATCGAGTCGAATCCGCCGACGACGATCGCCGCGAAGCCGAAGACGACGATCGCGTTGACGCTCGTCGGCGTCAGCGAGTAGACCGGCGCGATGAAGAGGCCGGTGACGCCGGCGAGCGCGCCGGAGACGATCCAGCTCATCCGCTTGAGCGAGACCGACGCCACGCCGAGCATCTCGGCGGCGCTGGGGTTGTCGTGCACCGCGCGCATCGCGATGCCGACGCGCGTGCGCTTGAAGCCGGTCGCCAGCGCCGCGACGATCACGCCGCAGACGAGGAACGAGATCACGTCGGCCCAGGTCAGCGAGACCGACCCGATCGTCAGCGCGACGCTCTCGCCCGCGGACGGGAAGGGGCGCGCCTCGCCGCCGATGAAGGCGTTCTCCATCCCCTGGATCGTGATCCCGACGGCAATCGTCGCCATCGCGGCCGCGAGGATGCCGAAGCGCTCCATCGGGACGACGACGAAGCGGCCGATCAGCCCGCCGAGCACCGCCCCGGCGACCACCACCGAGGCGGCGACCAGCAGGTACGGGGCGCCGCCCTGGTGCAGCCAGAAGCCCAGGTAGAGCGCGACGGCCGCGATGTCGCCCTGGGCGAAGCTGACGTAGCCGGACACGCGGTAGATGACCACCAGGCCGACGCCGGCGAGGGCGTAGAGCAGCCCGCTGACGATGCCTGAGATCAAGCTCGTTTCGAAGAGATCCATCGTTCGTGCCTCCTCAGCGGGCCGCCGGGCTCAGCCTTCGCCCTCGGGGGCTTCGGGCAGCGGCTGGAAGTCGGTCAGCGCCTCGAATCTGCCGTCTCTGATGCCGACGATCAGCGCCTCGCCCTTGACCGTGTGGTTCTCCTCGGTCCACTCGAGGTTCGAGACGTACTCGTCGGAGTAGGTCATGCCGGGCATCGCCTCGACGATCTGCTCGCGCGAGGGCTTGTTGCCGCCGGCCTCCTCGACCGCGCGCTTGATGACCTCCAGGCAGGCCGTCGCGGTGACCCAGCCGAGCATCACGATGCTGTCGGTCTCGTCGGCGTCCTGGCCGGAGGTTCTGAGCGCGTCGCGGAAGGTCTGCGCTCTGTCGGAGTCGCCGAGCGGGAAGGGCGAGGCGAAGACGACGTTGTCGTCGATCGTGCCGCCGCTGAGGTCGACGAGGCCGCGGTTCAGCGCCGGCCACAGGACGCCCCACTCGGGCTTGTAGCCGACCTTCGCCGCGGCGCGGATGACGCTCGCGACGATCGGGGCGGTGTTGTTGACGACGACGAAGTCGGCGCCGGAGGCCTTCAGCTTCGCCGCCGTCGCGCTCTGGTCGGGCGCCTGGCCGTTGAACTTCACCTCGGCGACCGGCTCCAGCCCCATCTGCTCCAGCTGCCACTTCGCGCCGGCCAGCGTCGGGTTGCCGACGGCGTCGTCGCTGTAGGCGATCGCGACCTTTCTCTTGCCGAGGTCCTCGACCGCGTACTTCGTGATGCCGGCGGCGAGCGAGGGATAGGTCGGCAGCGGCAGGTAGGCGTTGTCGTCGGTCAGCTCCGAGGAGCCGGCGGCCGCCACGAGCGCGATTCTGCGCGCCTTCAGGTACGGCATGATCGAGACCGTCGTCGGCGAGCCGGCGACGCCGCACATCATCGAGACGTCGTCGCCCTCGACGAGCTGCCGCGCGACGCCGGGCGTGTTCGCCGGGTTGAGCTGATCGTCCTTGACGACCAGCTTGACTCTGTTGCCGTCTATGCCGCCTCTGCTGTTGATCTCGTCGAGCTTGGCCTCCATGCCCTTGTACAGCTCGCCGAGTGACGCCGCGGGACCGGAGAGCGGCCCGGTTGCGCCGATCACGATCTCGCCCTTCTCGCCGCCGCTGCCGGAGCTGCCGGTCGCCGAGCTGTCATCGCTCGACCCGCAGCCCGCCGTGACGAGCAGCGCACCAGCCGCCAGCGCTGCGAAGACACCGCGCGTCCGCGTGAGGACCCTTGACTCCATCTCTCTCACTCCTCCGTCGCCGAGTGGGCCCCTCTCGGCCCACATGCCGCGACGACGTTCCCAGCGGCCCCGATCGCGCCCAACCGGTGTTCGGGACTGACGGATGGGTCGTGCGCCCGTGTTTTCCCTGATGCGGGTCGCGCAGCCGCTGCCTACGCTCGCGCGATGCTCCGATCCCTGCTCGCCGCGTTCGTCCTGATCGCCTCGCTCGCCTTCGCCCAGAACGCCTCGGCGGTCATCACGCTCACGTACAGCGGCACGACGATCGGGATCGAGGGCAGCGGCGACAACGTCACCTACCTCGGGTTCGACAACGGGACCAGCACCGTCACCGTCCGCAACTCCAGCGGCGTCGTGAACATGAGCAGCTGCACGCAGGTGGATCTGCCGGTGCTCGGCACCTACTTCCACTGCCCGGGCGCAGCGACCGCGGTGGTCGCGAACTATCAGGGCGGCGCGGACAGACTGATGTTCGAGAACGTCTGCGTGCCGACGATCACGGCCGCCCTCGGTGACGGTCCGGGCGACTTCTCACGGCCGACCGGCTGCCCGGCGGATCAGGTCGCGACCGTGACCGGCGGCAGCGCCAGCGACTCCCTCGTCGGCGGCGCCGGACCCGACCACTTCGACGGCCGCGGAGGGGACGACCAGCTGCGCGGCGACCCGGGCGACGACGTGCTGACAGGCGGCCCCGGCAACGACGAGCTGTGGGGCCAGGACGGCAACGACCAGCTCGCCGGCGGCGACAACGACGACAAGCTGCGCGGCGGCGCCGGCAACGACGTCGAGGACGGCGGCGCCGGCAACGACGTGATCGGCGACGACGACACCGGTCAGGGCGCCGACGACGTCCGCGGCGGCCCCGGCTTCGACGAGCTGCGGCTCTCCAACCACGCCGGCGGCGTCGCGATCAGCCTCGACGACGCCGCCAATGACGGCACCCCGGGCGAGGGCGACAACTACCGCTCCGATCTCGAGAAGGTCCACGGCAGCCCCGGCAACGACACGTACACGGGCACGCCCGGCAACGACGCCTTCGACGGCTACATGGGCGACGACCTCGCTCGCGGCGGCGGCGGCAACGACGAGCTGACGGGCGGCTCCGGCGCCGACCAGCTGTTCGGCGAGGCCGGCAACGACACGCTCTACGGCGGCGAGGGCGACGACCGCGTCGAGGGCGGCCCCGGTCTCGACAGCCTCTTCGGCGACTACGCGCAGTGCTCGGCGTACGGCTGCTCGGCCGGCAACGACCAGCTGTTCGCCCGCGACGGCGAGCCGGACGCGCTCAACTGCGGCTCCGGCGCCGACAGCGCCCAGGTCGACGCGGTCGACACGGTCGCGCAGGACGGCTTTCAGGCCTGCGAGTCGGTCGACCGCGCCGCCGCGCCGGCACCGGGTCCGGCGCCGGGCGGCCAGCAGCCGGTCGGCCCCGCGCAGAGAAGAGCCGCGACCGGCACCCCGCCGGCGCTGCGAACCGCGAGCGCCAGAGGCGGAACGCGCCGCTTCACGCTCACGCTCGCGCTGCGCCGCGCGAGCACCGTCACGATCACCGTCACGCGCAGAGGGGCGCGCAGACCGCTCGGCAAGATCACCCTCAGAGCGCGCAAGGGAACGACCACGCGCACGATCAGAGCATTCGGCCGCCGTGCGCTGAGAGCGGGCAGCTACCGCGTCGTCATCCGGGCGGGCGCGACGTCGCAGACGCTCGCGGTGCGCGTGCGCTGAACGCCGACGACGGGCGCCGATCGACGCGTCAGGCGAACTGCTCCTCGAACGCGTCGCGCAGCTCCCGGCGGCTGTTGACGTCGAGCTTGCGGAACACCTTGCGCAGGTGGTACTCGACGGTGCGCGGGCTGATGAACAGCTGGGCGCCGATCTCCGGGTTGGTGTGGCCCTCGCGCGCCAGCCGCGCCACCTGGACCTCCTGCGGCGTGAGGGCGTCGCGCAGGTCCGCGGCACCGCTGCGCACGGTCTCGCCGGTTGCCAGCAGCTCGCGGCGGGCGCGCTCGGCGAACGCCGCCGCCCCGAAGCGGCTGAAGTCTGCGTGCGCGCCGCGCAGCAGCTCCCGCGCGTCCGCGCGACGGTGCTCGCGCCGCAGCCACTCTCCGTACAGCAGCCGGCTGCGCGCGAGCTCGACCGCGGCGCGGCTGCGCGCGAGCCGCTCGATCGACTCGCGGTAGCGCGCCTCGTCGGCGTCCACCAGCGCCCGGCAGCGTGCTTCGACCCCCAGCGCCCACTCGGTGCCGGCCGCCTGCGTGCGCTCGCTCAGGCGATCGAGCGCGGCGGCGGCCGCGTCGGGCCGACCGCTGCGAACGGCGGCCTCGACCAGCTCGACCAGGGCCCACCCGTACGACATCACGTCCTCGTGCTCGCACGCCTGCTGCGCGGCCGTCAGCGCCTCGCCGTAGCGGCCGTTGGCGTTGTGCAGCAGCGCGGTCAGCCAGCTCAGCAGGCCGAGCGCCGAGCCCTCACCGCGCTCCGTCGCGTTCTGCCACCCGTAGTCGAAGAGCGGCTGCGCCTGCGCCTGATCGCCGCGCGCGGCGGCCAGCATGCACGCGGCGTACTTGAGCGGCGGGAGCCCGGTCGTCTGCGTCAGCACGTCGACCTCGTCGACCAGCGCGGCGGCAGTCGCGAACGCCCCGGAATGGACGTTGAGCGCGGCGAGGAAGTTGGTCATGATCGGCAGCAGGTTGAGCGCGCCGGTCTCGCGCGCGACGTGCACGCCGTGGGTCGCGAGCTCGTGCCACAGCTCGTCGTCCCAGAGATCCTGCGCGAAGCGGCACGCGAGCCACAGCCAGCGCTCGTCGTCTCCGCCGCCGGGGTCGCGGAACGCGCGCAGCGCCTCCCGCAGCGGCGCGACCGACGCCGCGTACCCGTCGGTGTAGCGCGTCGCGAGGGCGTCGAGCAGCGGGTCGGCCGCACCGGGAGCCTGCGCCCGATTCGACGCACGCGCGGCCTCGGCCACGTCGCGCACGCCCGGGCCGGCGCCGAGGCGCCCGGCGAACGTCGCCGACCCGAGCGCCTCGAGGTAGGTCTCGCGCGCCATCGCGGCGTCGAGAGGATCGAGCCGCTCGGCCGCCGCGAGCAGCAGCGGCGGCGCGTCACGTCCGCGCTGGCGGTTGAACGCGATCTGCGCGCGCAACCGCTCCAGCCGCGCCCGCTGCAGCGGGCCGATCGGCCCGAGCTCGGCGGCAGCGAGCAGGTCGGATGCCGACGCGGCGTCGGCGACGTCGAGCTTCGCCTGCGCCGCGTCGAGGGCCCGCTCGACGCGCATGACGGGGTCCGGCGTCAGCTCGGTCGCACGCTGGAGAAACGCGGCCGCCGCCGCCAGGCCGCTGCGGCGCCGCGCGCGGTCGGCCGAGCGCACCAGCTCGGCGGCGACCGCCTCGTCGGGCGTCGCCGTCGCGTGCGCGTGATGCCACGCGCGCCCGTCCGGGTCGAGCTCCGGGTCGGTCGACTCCGCCAGCGCCGCGTGGACGTCGCGGCGCTCACGCGGCTCCGCCCCGCGGTAGACCGCCGAGCGGACGAGCGGATGCGTGAAGCGCGCGTGCGCCCTGAACACGATCAGCCCGGCTGCCTCGGCCGGCCCGGATGCCTCGGTGCCGATCCCGAGCCGGTCGGCCGCGCGCCACAGCAGGTTCGCGTCGCCGAGCGGCTCGGCCGCCGCCGCGAGCAGCAAGCGCTGCGTGTCGGGCGAGAGCGCGCGGACGCGCTCGAGGAAGCTCTGCTCGATGCGGCTCGACAAGGGGCGCGCGTCGGGCAGTCCGAACCCACCCGCGAGCTGCGCCGGCGTCAGTCCGCGCGGCAGCTCGAGCAGCGCGAGCGGGTTGCCGCGCGTCTCGGCGAGGATCCGGTCGCGCACGCGCGTGTCGACCCGCCCCGGCACGGCGGACTCCAGCAGCGCGCGGGCGTCCGGGTCCGCGAGCCCTCCGACCCGCAGCTCCGGCAGGCCGGCGAACTCGGCGGCGTCGCTCGGCTCGCGGACCGCGAAGACGATCGCGATCCGCTCGGCCAACAGGCGACGGGCGACGAAGGCGAGCACCTGCGCGGAGGCGCGATCGAGCCATTGCGCGTCGTCGATCAGGCACACGAGCGGCCCTCTCTCGGCCGCTCCGGCCAGCAGGCCGAGCGCCCCCAGCGCGACGAGGAAGCGGTTCGGCGCGCCCCCTTCCTGCAACCCGAACGCCACCCGCAGCGCCTGCTCCTGCGGTTCCGGCAGCGTGTCCATCCCGTCCTGCATCGGCGCGCACAGCTGGTGCAGCCCCGCGAACGCGAGCTCCATCTCGGCCTGCACGCCGACGACGCGGACGACGTGACATGTGGTCGCCTGCTCGGCGACGTATTCCAGCAACGCGGTCTTGCCGATCCCGGCGTCGCCCCGCAGGGCCAGCACCGCGCTCTGTCCCACGCGAACGCGCTGCAGCAGTCTGTCCAGCGCGGCGCACTCGTCGCGGCGACCGCGCAGCACGCGACTACTGCCCACGCAACGGGTGGCGGCCGATCCAGTCCTCGGCGGCGGCCCGCGCGGGCATGAAGCGCGCGCCGTGCTCCTTGCCGCGCGCGATCATCCGCTCCAGCACGCGGATGCGAGCCCCGCGGCCGATGATCTCCGGGTGGAAGCACATCGTGAACACGCCGCCGGGGATCTCCTCGACCATGTAGTCGAGGTCGGCCAGCCACATGCGCTGGCACTTCTCCGGGTCGCTGAGCCCTTCGAGGAAGACGCCGTCGGAGGTCATGATGAACTCCATCTGCGGCATGTCGTCGAGCGTCCAGCTGAAGGGGATCTCCAACAGCTCGATCTCGTTCCCGAGCCTCGCGACGCCGTTGGGCTCGATCACGTCGCCGGTCCGGCACCAGTACGGCTCGAAGTCCTGCGCGCTCATGCTCGACTCGTAGAGGAAGCCGTGCTCGGCGAGCAGTCGGGTCGAGTTGGCCGACAGCTCGGCGCCGGGCGAGCGGTAGCCGACCGCGCGATGCCCGCCGAGGACGCGGTCCATCGCCTCCAGCCCCTGTTCGAGCTGCTCGCGCTCCGCCGCCTCGTCCAGCGTCACGGGCGTGATGTGGTGGTAGCCGTGATGGCCGATCTCGTGCCCCTCGTCGAGGATCCGCCGGCACAGGTCCGGCCATGCCTCGATCGTGATCCCCGGGACGAAGAACGTGGCGCTCACCTCCTCACGCCGCAGGATGTCGAGCACGCGCGGGACCGCGACGCGCCCCGAGAACTCCCCGCGTGAGACCGCGGCCGGCGACGTCATGCCAAGCGCTCCCGGCCAGACGCTGATCGCGTCGAAATCGAACGTCAGACAGATCTTCGCTTCGGGCTCGGCCATTGGTCCTCCGTCGGTGCGCCGTGACGACCCATGTCTATCGCAGCTGGGTTGTAGAGAGCTTGCAGTCGAATCACCAGTCCTGGACCTCGATCACGGCGTCGGCGAAGGCGCGCGGCGCCTCCTGCGGCACGTTGTGGCCGATGCCGGGCAGCAGCCGGTGCGCGTACCGTCCGGCGAACCGCGCCCGGTAGTGCGTCCCGGCGGCCGCGGCGCCGTCGAAGTCGGAGCCGATCGTGATCGCCGGAACGGTGATCGCCGCAGCGTCGCGCAGCCGCTGCTCGTCGTGCTCGTAGGCGGGCTCACCGTCCGCCAGGCTCAGCCGCCAGCGATAGTTGTGGACGACGACGTCGACATGATCGGGGTTGTCGAACGCGGCGGCCGTTCGGTCGAAGATGGCGTCGCTGAACTCCCACTCCGGTGACGCGGTCCGCCAGATGAGCTTGTTGAACGCGGCGGTGTTCTCGCGGTAGCCGCGGCGTCCGCGCTCGGTGGCGAAGTAGTACTGGTACCACCAGCCGAGCTCGGCCCGCGGCGCCAGCGGCAGCAGGTTGGCCGCGAGGTCGATGACGATGTAGCCGCTGACAGAGACGATCGCGCGCGCGCCGCGGCCAGAGGATCGCCATCGCGTCGGCGGTCCGCGCGCCCCAGTCGAAGCCCGCGACGATCGCGCTGTCGATCCCCAGCGCGTCCATCAACGCGATCGTGTCGGCCGCCAGCGCCGCCTGTTGTTCGTTGCGCGGCGTCTGGGACGACAGGAACCTGGTGCTGCCGAAGCCGCGCACGTAGGGGACGACGACGCGGAACCCGGCCGCGGTGAGGATCGGCGTGACCTCGGCGAAGCTGTGGATGTCGTAGGGCCAGCCGTGGACGAGGATCACCGCGGGCCCGTCGACCGGTCCGGCGTCGACGTAGCCGACGTTCAACAGTCCGGCGTCGATCTGCCGCACCGGCCCGAACGGGACCTGGACATCCTTCAACGAGTGGCCGAGAACGCTCCTGGGCTGCATGCGACGGTCCTTTCGGATGGGCTTGCGATGGCCACACCACCGTCGCGGCTCGAGGCGCGGATCGCTTCGGTCGGCGTGCCCGGTCTGGGCCCCGGGCCGACGACTGGGGAGTGGACTCGGGAGCGGCACGGACGAGCTGGCGGCGGTGCCGCGGCAACGTTGCCGCCATGAACTCCACCACCAACATCCATCAGAGCCGTGCCGACATGAGCGAGGAGCTGGCCGAGGTGGCCGGCGGCCTGCGCGCCACCCGCGTCTGGTGGGTGATCCCGCTCGTGCTGCTGGCCTTCCCGCCGCTGCTGACGCTCGTCATGGTCGCCGTGCTGTCGACCCTCGTCGTCGCGCTGCTGGCCACCACCGCCGTCGCCACGGTCGCGGTGCCGGTGATGCTCGTGCGGCGGGTCCGCGCCCACCGCCGAGCGCATCGTTCGGCGCTCGTCCTCCAGGGGCTGCGGAAGTGACCGTCACATCGTCGTGTATCTGGACCCGCGCTGCGAGGCGGCGGCGTCCGACTTCGCCTGCGCGAACTCGGTCGGGTCGCCGTACTCGTCGTGGAGGTTGATCCACACGTACGGCGGGGTCTGGGGGTAGCCCGCGGGCGAGTCCTCCCACGTCTCCTGGCGACCGAGGGCGGTGATGTCGAGGTAGCTGTAGTAGCTGCCCATCGCCTCGTCGCCGCGCCTGTCGACGAAGTACGTGCGGAAGATCCTGTCCTCGTCGTCGCGATAGAACGCGTTCGTGCCGTGCCACTCGCCGACGTCGAAGTCCCTGTCGAAGTCGTCGGTGAGCGTGTACCAGGGCACCTGCCAGCCCATGCGCGCTCTCCACGTCGCGATCTTCTCCTGCGGCGCGCGCGAGACGAACACGAGCGTGGTGTCGCGCGCGTTGAGGTGCGAGAGGTGGCTGACCTGGTCGGCGACCTGCGAGCAGCCGCGGCAGCCGGCCTCCGGGTAGCCGACGACACCGGGCTCGTAGAAGAAGCGGTAGACGACCAGCTGACGCCGCCCCTCGAACAGGTCGAGCAGTCGCGCGGGGCCGTCCGGACCCTCGAACGCGTACTCCTTCTCGACCGCCAGCCGCGGCATCCGGCGGCGCTCGGCGGCCATCGCGTCGCGCGCCCGCGTCAGCGCCTTCTCTCTCACGAGCAGCATCGCGCGCGCGGCGTTCCACTCCTCCTTCGACACGACGGGCGGCATCTCCATCTCCACGGCTCCCTGGAATCGATGTGTAACCTCATAGTTACACATCGATTCGTTCAGATGCAACCCATCGGTTACTCCTGCGACGCTCGTTCGCTCGCCGCGGTCATCGGGCCGTCGTCGTCACACGGCCGAGTCGAGCCGCAGCAGGCTCTCGGCCGTCGCCATGATCGCCTCCTCGGTGGTCCGCGGCGCCCACCCCAGGACGCCACGGGCCTTCTCTGAGCTGAGGTGGCGGAGCTTGCCGACCTCGCGCGCGATCCGCTCGAGCGACGGGTCGTTCGCGGCGGCGGCGCGGATGGCGTCGTCAGGGATCTCGGTCGCCGGAACCTCCGCGGCGGCATCGCCGAGGCGCTCGCGCAGCAGGCGCGCCGCGTCCGCGAGCCAGATCGCGTCGCCGGAAGCGGCGATGAAGCGCTCGCCCGCGGCGGCGGCGGAGTCCATCGCGCGCAGGTGCAGGTCAGCGACGTCGCGGACGTCGACGACCGAGAACGCCAGGCGCGGAACGCCGCCGGCCATGGCGCCGTTGAGCAGCCCGGCGACCAAGCCGATCGATGCCGACAGATCGGGCGCGAGCACCGGCCCGAAGATCGCGCCGGGGTTGACCACGGCGAGCTCGAGACCGCCGCCCTCGTGCTCGACGAACTCCCACGCGGCGCGCTCCGCGAGCGTCTTCGAGCGGATGTACGCCCCGACGTCGGCCGCCGGATCCGTCCAGTCCGCCTCGGTGAAGAGGTGATCGCCGGGCTCCCTGTCGTGCCCGATCGCGGCCGACGACGACGTCACGACGACACGACGGGCGCCCGCGTCGCGGGCGGCGCGCAGCACCCGCAGCGTGCCTTCGCGCGCCGGGACGATCAGGTCGTCCTCGTGCGCGGGCGTGCCGGCCGGAAAGGGCGACGCGACGTGGAGGACGCGCTCGGCCCCGGCCACCGCATCCGGCCAGCCGTCGTCGGACAGGAGATCGGCGACGACGAACGCGAGCCGATCCTCCGCGTCGACGCCGGCGCGGGCGAGTGTCTCACGCACCGCGATCTCCTTCGCGGGCGAGCGGACCGTCGTGCGGACGCGTTCGCCGCGCTCGAGCAGCTGGATGATCGTGTGGAGACCGAGGAAGCCGGAGCCTCCGGTGACGAGCACGGTGCTGGACATGGGCGTCATTCCTTCTCAGTGGTGGTGGGCGAGTTCAAGATCGCCCACACGCGCCCCCGACCGCGTCCGTCACCGGCCCCGGTGGTGTCCCTAGGGGCGACATGGCGACACCGAGAGCACCACGCTAGTTCGGCGCGTCCGCAGTCCCGGCCCGGAAGCCCGATCAGCCGTCGCGATGGACGCGCAGCGCGGGCTCGAGCTCGGCCAGCACGCCGAAGTCATCGTCCTGCGGCCAGACCGTCAGATCGTGCGCGAGCGCCGTCGCGGCGATGATCGCGTCCATCGCCCCAGCACGGCGTCTCTGCTTGCGGGCCGCCGTCAGCAGCTCGGCGAGACGCTCGGCAACGACCGCGCCATAGGGCGCCTCCTTCGTGGCCGTGGCGCACTCGACAGCGCGCCTCTGACCCATGTCGAGACAAGTCAGAAATTCACCGGACAGTCCGAAATATCGAAAGGTCAAGAGCGTCTCGTGGGCTGCGCGCGGGCGGATCCGTTCGTCGGACCCATGCGGGCCCCCGTCAGGTGCGGAGGCGGACCTTGAGGCTGCGGGTGATGGAGGTGCCGTCGGCCCCGGTCAACGTGACGCGAACGGTCACGCTGACTGTCGTTCGGCGACCCCCTCTGCTGATTCGGCGCAGAACGCGCGGGGTCGGCTTCAGCCGCAGCCTCACGGCCTTGCCCGCCTTCACCGGCATGCGCGTGCTCGCCAGCACTGAGGTCCCTCTTGCGCGCAGGCGACGGGCCGCGTCTCTGCCGAGGCGCAGCTCGACGCGAAGCTGGCCGTCGGCGCGTGGGGTGGCCGTGATCGGCATGCCCCGGCGCAGCCCTCTCAGTGTCAGGCGCGGTGGCACGTTCAGCTCGCCGATCCGTACGGCAGCCGACGACGGGGCGGGCGTGCTCGGCAGTCGGGGCGGCGTCGGCGCGGCCGGGGCGGGAGCGCGCGACGGACCGGGAGCCGGCGGCTCGCCGCTGCGCGCCAAGACGGTGAGACAGCCGTCGCAGACCGCTTCGGCGCCGTCGCCGGTCGTCACGAGCACGAGCTGCCGCGGGCCCGCCGACGCCGTCGCATCCGCGCGCAGGGTCGCCACGACGCGCATGTCGGAGACGCGACGTAGATCGGAGACGGTCACGCCGTTCCCCGCGCGCAGCTCGAGCGGGCCGAAGGTCGTGCCGATCCCGAGCGCGACCTCGACCGCCTCGCCTCCGGCCTGCAGCTGCGGCCGGCTTGGCTCGACCGCGTCGATCCGCATCAGCGGGCGCGGCGAGCTGAGGCGCAGCACGCGGCGGTTGCCGGTGTCGGCGACGACGAGGTCGCCGCCGGCGGCGAAGGCGATCGAGGCCGGTCCGTTGACGGCGACCGCGTCGCCCGGCCCTGACGGCTCCGAGACGCCGGTGACCCCGGTGCCGAGCACGCGCCGCGCCGCCGGGCCGCCGGGCTCGACGAACCAGACGCGCGTGGCAGTCGCGACGGCGAGCGTGCCATCGGCGCGAGCGGCGACGTCGAGCGGCCGCTCAAGCGGCGCCTCGCTCGCCGGGAGCAGCTCAGGCGGCGCGGGGCTCGTCAGCGGGGCGGCGGGCGTCGCCGGAACCGCGAGCGGGGTCGTGATCCGCCGCGTCTCGCTGTCGACCCGGCGCACGCCCCTGGCGACGGCGATCAGCAGGTCGCCGTCAGGCGCGAAGGCGAGCCCGCCCGGCGCGTCGAGCTGGGCGCTCGCCGCCGGGCCGCCGTCACCGGTGCTGTCGGCGTAGCCGGTGCCGGCGACAGTCGTGACGATGCCGGCGGCGAGGTCGATCCGGCGGACGCGATTGTTGCCGGTGTCGGCGACGTGGAGCGCTCCGTCGGGCGCGATCGCGAGGTCGCCGATGAGCCGAAATCTCGCGGTCGCGGCGGCGCCGCCGTCGCCGGTGAAGCCGGCCGCGCCGGTGCCGGCCACCGTCCTCACCGTCCCTTCCGGGGCGAGCGCGCGGATCCGCCCGCCGGCGTACGACGGGCTGAAGGTCGAGCCGAACGCCTCGGCCCAGAAGACTGTGCCGTCGGGCGCGACGGCGACGGCAGTCGGCTCGCTCAGCCGCGCGGCGCGGCCGGGGCCGCCGTCGCCGCACGACGCGGGCGGCTCGGCGCAGGCCTCGCCATTCCCGACGATCGTCGTGATCTGGCCGTTGACGGGATCGACGCGGCGCAGCTCGTGGGCGCCGCCGTCGGCGACGATCGTCGCTCCGTCGGGCGCGATGGTCATCCCTCTCGCCTCCGAGAGCTGCGCGTCGAGCGCCGGGACGCCGTCGCCGGAGACGGCGCGGCCGTTGCCAGCGAAATGGGCGATCGAGCTGCCGTCGAGCGCGACCGCGAGGATCCCCTCACCGTCGGCCCACGTGTTATCGCGCAGGACGCTGCCGAGCCCAACGTAGAGCGTGCTGCCGATCGACTGCAACGCGACGGGCGCGGGCAGCCGGGCGTCGGTCGCCGGCTGGCCGGCCGGCTCGCCGCTGCCGCCGCCGGCGAGCGTCGAGATCGTGCCGTCGGCGGCGTCGACGACGCGGACCCGGCCGTCGAACTCCTCTCCGAGCTCGGCGATCGCGACGTCGCCGCCCTGCAGCTCGACCGCGGCGGAGGGGTCGTGCAGGCGCGCATCCCTCGCCGGGCCGCCGTCGCCGCTGGAGACGCCGGTCCTGTCGTCGGTGCCGGCGACGCGCTCGATCGTGTCGGCGCCGTCGATCGCGCCGTTCGCGCCGGCGAGCACGCGGCGGACGCGGTGCTCGGTGAACTGCTCGCCCTCGGTCACCAGCAGGTCGCCGCCGCTCGTGAGCGAGATGCCGGCGACGCGGCCGATGTAGGCGGCGTCGACCGGCCCGCCGTCGCCGACGGCGCTCGCGTCAGCCTGTCTGCCGCCGATCACTGCCAGCCTGCCGCTGTCGGCGTCGACCTTCAGCAGCTGGCTGCGGACGTCGCCCAGGATCCCGTCGACGACGATCGGATCGCCGTCGGCGCCGATGGCAAGGCCCTTCGGGAAGGTCAGCTGCGCGGAGGTCGCGGCGATTCCGCTCGCGGGCGCCGTCGTACCGCCGCCGGCGAGGACCGTCACGGCGCCGGTCGCGGCGTCGCGGCGCAGCAGCCGGCCGCGCCAGTCGCTCTCCAGCGCGTAGACGTTGCCGGCGGCGTCGCGGGCGATTCCGGCGACACCGCCGCTGGTTGCGAACAGCGGCTCGCTGCTGCCGTCGGCGGGATCGATCCAGCGGACGGTCGAGCGACCGTCGCCGGAGAGCAGCCGCGTGCCGTCGGCGGCAAGCGCACCCGCGTTCGGGATCGACAGCTCGAGCGCCTGGCCGGCACCGAGGCCGCCGGCCAGCGGCGCGACGTCGCCAGGAGCGGCGAACGCCCCAGGGGCGGCGGCGAGGAGAGCGACGAGCGTGCTCGCCGCCATGGTTCGGAGGTGCATGAGGATCACCGCGGGAGGAGTCGGAGGGTGCGGACGGTCTGCGTGCGACGGCCGTCGGCTGCGGTCACGGTCACGTGCAAGCGGACCGGGACGGCGGTTCTCGGCGTCGCGACGAGCCGCTTGCGCAGCGCGGCGGCGGGGCGCAGCCGCAGCGTCACGGCACGCCCTCCCCCGCTGTGTCGCACGAGGCTCGCGAGCGTCGTGCGCGCGGCGCGCGGTCGCAGGCCGAGCCGGCGGGCTGTTCGGCGGTCGACCGTCAGGGCGGCGCGCACGGTCCCTGCGGAGGCGCGCACCGAGAGACGCAAGCCGGTTCGGCGCAGCGTCGCGAAGGTCGCCGGACCGGTGCGGAGCCGCTGCAGCCGCGGCGCCTCGGCACGAGGGCCGACGGCATCCGGTGCACGCTCGGGCGCCGGGCCAGGCGCGGGCGCCGGAACCGGCGGCGTCGGTGCCGGTGAAAGCGGCGGCTGGGGCACCGGCGGCGCGGGCCGCGGATCGCAGCTGCCGGGAGTGTCGGCCGCCGCGTCGCCGGGACCGGCGAGCACTGTCAGCGTCAGCTCGCGCGCGAGCTCCCGGCCGGAGGCGGTCGTGGCGGCGACGGACATGTCGAGGCAGTAGCGGCCGGCGCGCTCGAAGCCCCAGTTGCCGTGCGCGTGCGTCGGCGCAGGCACCGCGACGGTGTCCGGCAGCCCGTCGCGCGAGGCGAACAGGACTCTCGGGCCGCCGCCGAGCACGTCCTCCTGCCACAGCGACGCCTCGCCGGGGCCGCGCACGTCGCGCAGCGTCCAGCGCAGCGGTCCGTCGAGCAGCTCGGGCGCGATCTGGTCGCTGCTCCAACCGGGCCAGACCAGCTCCGGGTCCTGCACCTCCGGCAGCAGGTAGGCGGTCGCCCCGGCGGCGCCGAGGAAGCCGTACGCCGGGTCGGCGGGGACGGTCCGCGCCGCGCCTGGTCCGGCGTGCAGCACGACCGAGGAGAGGTCGCGGTAGGTCGGCGCCTCCGCCTCGGCGGAGCCGTCGGCGAGCGCGACGTCGAGCTCGCCCCCGAGCAGCCGCGTGGCGAGGTCGACGTGGCCGCGGTCGATCACCACTGGTCTCGTGGCGCCGGTCTCGCGGGCGCAGGGGACGACGGTCGCCGGGTCGATCGTCGCCGGCAGCGGCGTCCCATCGAGATCTCTTGCGGGCTCGTCGATCGCGAGCGTCAGCCGCTCGGTGCGGCTGACGGCCGCGCCGCCGGCGAGCCTGCCGGCCCACTCCAGCTCGACGCAGTAGACGCCGGGCGCCGAGGCCGACCAGGTCGCCGGCCCGCGCACGACAGCGCCCGGCCACAGCGCCAGCTCCGGCTGCTCGTAGCCCGCGCCGTTGGAGAGATCCGGTCTGGCGGCGCGCTCACTGGCGCGTGTGTCGAGCGTCAGCGTGCCTGGACCGACGACGGACTTCAGCCGCCAGGCGAGGTCGCCGTCGAGCTGGCCGGCGGGCAGCTCGACCATGCTCCAGTCGAGCCGCGCCGACCCTCTGACGTCGCCGAGCACGCGGGTCCGCTGCCCGGACGACGCGCGCCACGGTCGTCTTGTCGGCGCTCTCGCGCTCGTCTCAGGACGCGAGTGGAGGACGACGTCGCCGGGATCGCGTCGCACGCCGGCGCCGCTGCCGTCGCGCTCGACCAGCGCCACGTCCAGCTTTTCGCCGACGACGCGCGGGCGCAGCTCGAAGAACCCGCGCGAGACGCGCGGCGAACCGCCGACGGCACCCGCAGCCGGCCTGGCCGGCGCGGCGGGCACCGGCGGAGCACCGCGCCGGTCGCAAGGCTCCACAACGGAGGGGTCGACCCCGACCGCGACCGTCAGCTGCCCGCGGTCCGACAGCGGCGCCGCCGTCGTCGCCGCGCGCCCGCTGACCGACAGCGCGAGGCAGTACACGCCGGGCGCCGTGAACGACCAGTTGTTGTGCACGTGCGTGCCGCCGCCGACGCCGTAGGAGGCCGGCAGTCCCATCCGCGAGCTGAGCAGCGGCAGCGCGTTGCCGGTCGGCACGACGTTGGTCCAGGCGACGACCTCGCCGCCGGGCGGGCCGTCGATCGCCTCGAGCGTCAGCGTCAGGTCGCGTGAGAGGAACGTGTCCATCCCGCTCTGCCCGCCGAGCCCCAGCCACGGCAGGTTGACGTCCTGCAGCTGCGGAAGCGTCCAGACGTCGCGGCCGCGAGGCGCGAGGAAGTCAAGCGCCGGCGGTGTCGCCATCCGCCCCTCATCGCTGATCGGCACGACCGTGTCCTCGAGCGGGAACCAGCCGCCGGCGTCGTGGTGCACGCCGAGGTCGAGCGCTCCGCTCTCCAAGCGCACATGCAGGTCGGCGTGACCCGGAGGGAGCAGCCGCACCGGCTCGGCTGCAACCGCCTCCCCGCTCGCGGCGATCGCGATCGCCATGCCGAGCAGCACTGCCCGGCTCTTCGCAGTCCGTTGCACGAAGTCCTCTCGTAAAAAATAATGAGACCTAGTCTCAATATATCTACGATCGCGGCCCTCCGCCGGCCGCCCCTTCGCCGCCTTCCGAAGCGACCGCCGGCTCAGCCGCGTCCCCCGATTTCGTCCGAAGCGATGCCGGAGCACGAATTGGTCGAGAGCGTCGTTCCGGTCCCTAGTTGGTTGGGGGACCGACAACCGCGTACTAGCGTGCCGAACGTCAGGTCGTGAGGTCGTCGCCGGGTGGGTATCTGTCCGGCACGTCGCGCATCCGACCGAGGAGATTCCATGCCGCGCGCTCCTGTCGCTCCACATGACCGCCGCGAGATCTACGACGGCATGCCCGGCGTGCGCCCCGCGGCGGCCGCGACGTAGCCGCATGCCGAAGACGCTCGGACTGGTTGCCGATCCGGTCGTTGTCGCGGAGACGGTCGAGCGCACCGTTACGGACATCGCCGCCCGGCTGCGCGGCGACTGGCACGTCCGCGTGGACGAGCAGACGTTCACGGCCGGGCAGGAACTGCGCGAGCTGTCCCAGCGGGCCGAGGAGCTCGCCGACGAGCACGGCTGGGACGCCGTGATCGGGCTCACCGACCTGCCGATGGTCGTTGACGGTGAGATCGTGCTCGCGGACGTCTCTCCGAGAGAGCGCGTCGCGGTGCTGTCGGTGCCCGCGCTCGGCCCGCTGCCGCTGCGGCGGCGGCTGCGGCGCGCCGTCGTGAAGGTGGCGGAAGCGCTCGAAGGCGGCGGTGATCGCCGCGTGATCCGGATAAGCCGTGGTGGTCATGTCCGCCTGATGCTCGGGATGGTGGCCGCCAACCACCCGGTGCGGCTCATACGCAATCTCACCAGCGCGGGCGCCGCCGCGCTCGCCGCGACCGCGATCGCGCTGATGAACTCCAACGTCTGGCTGCTGTCCGACCGTCTCGCGCCGCTCCGCATGGCGGCCGTTCTGCTGCTGTCGGTCGCGATCATGGTGGGCTGGCTGATCGTGCACTACGACCTCTGGGAGGCGGCCGACGACGAGGAGGAGGGCATCCTGCCGGCAGGTCGCAAGCGCGCTGCGCTGTTCAACGCGGCGACCGTGCTCACGCTGGCGGCCGGCGTGATCGCGTTGTACGCACTGCTGCTCGCGGTGGCCCTGGCCTCAGCCGCCCTGGTGATCGAGAACAGCGTGTTCGCCTCGACCCTGGGGCACGGGGTGAGTGCGAGCGACTACGTCGAGCTCGCCGTCTTCGCCACCTCGATCGGCCTCGTCGGCGGCGCCCTGGGCTCGGGCTTCGAGTCCCAGGACGCGGTACGCCGCGTCGCCTTCGGCGTCCGCGAGCGCCATCGCCGGGAGAAGGCGCACGCGAAGCCTGGCTAGGAACTCAGCGACGAGCACGTCGACCGGTACCCGTACGCGGCCTCGCGCACGGCCGCGTCGCTCTCCAACCCCGCGCCGAGCGCGCCGGCGATCGTCGCGAGGGAGCCGGCCAGCCATGCGAGGCGGACGTAGCCGGCGAGCCCGACGTCGTGGCCGAGCTGCTGCGTCATCGCGTCAGGATCGACGAGGAGCGCGGCGCCGGCGATCGTCAGCAGCAGCAGCGCGACGTGGAGCGTCACCACGCCGAGCGCCAGGGTCGAGGTCGTGGCGACGTTGAAGAGGATCGCCTGCTCACGCAGTCCGCGGCGCTGCGGTCGCTCCCACAGCCCGTGGGCGACGATCAGGAAGACGACGATGCCGCTGATCGAGAGGACGCTCAGCAGCGACAGGCGGACCCAGCCCAGCGTGTCGGCCAGGCGCCAGATGTCGGAGGTGACGACGGCGAAGACGGCGGTCGCGATCGCGGCTGTCAGCGCGCGTGAGAGGCGGGCGATCAGCCGCCAGGGACGGTTGGCGCGCACCATTCCCGTCAGCAGCCGCAGGTTGCCGCGCACGACCGCCGCCACGTAGCGGACGTCGAGGTCGTCGTCGTCGGCGCGCTCTGGCCGCACCGGGGCCGCCAGCTCTTTGAGACGGCGGTCGATGCGGTCGCGGCGCGCCGCCCGGGCGGCAGCTCCCGCAGCCCCGCTCGCGCTGCGCAGGTCGAGGCTCTCGCCTGCGAGCCCGTCGACCAGCCGCAGCAGCGCGTCGATCGATCGTCTGCGCAGACCGACGGCGCCGAGCGCCGGCAGTGACAGCAGCGCGACGCCGTGGGTCGCGCTGGCGTCCGCGACGACGGGCCGGGGGCCGGAACGCAGCGGCAGGTCAGTCAGCACGACCGCGAGGTCCCAGCCTTCCGCCAGCATTCGCCGTCGCGCCGCATCGACCATCGCCGTCGCCCCGCCGTGCGGGTCACCTGCGACCGGGTCGGCCAGCACCGGCACCGACCAGTCGACGGCGTCGGTGACGCGCTCGGCCAGCAGCGGCGCGAGCTCGTCGGCCAGCTCACGTCCCAGCTCCTCCGGCAATCCCGGGGCGACGAGCAGGCCGAGCGTGACGGAGTCGGCGTCGGCGACCTCTGCGGTGCCGGCGTCGCCGGCGTTCATCTCCCCGTACGGTCGGCCAGTTCGGTCGTGGGTCCGGTCATGTGCTGACCCCCACGCGCTCGCGGTCGCCGCTGCCGTCCTGGGAGGCGCCCTCACCGTCCTCTGGGCTGACGTAGGTGACGACCAGCCCGTCGTCGTCGGCGTCGATGCAGATCGTCGCACCGTCGTTGAGGTCGCCGGCGATCAACCGGCGCGCGATCCGCGTCTCGACCTCCCGCTGCACGAAGCGGCGCAGCGGCCGGGCGCCGTAGACGGGGTCGTAGCCCTCGCGGGCGATGAATCTCAGCGCCGCCTCGTTCAGCTGCACGGTCATCCGCCGCTGTGCCAGGCGGCGTCCGACGTCCTCGACCTGCAGCTCGACGATCTGCTCGATCTCCTCCAGCGTCAGCGGCTTGAACAGCACGATCTCGTCGACGCGGTTGAGGAACTCGGGGCGGAAGTGGCCGCGCAGGTCGCCCATCACCTGCCCGCGCGCCGCGTCGGAGATCGCGCCGTCTGGCGTGATGCCGTCCAGCAGGAACTGCGAGCCGATGTTCGAGGTCATGATGACGACGGTGTTGCGGAAGTCGACGGTGCGGCCCTGGGCGTCGGTGATGCGGCCGTCGTCGAGCACCTGCAGGAGCGTGTTGAAGACGTCGGGGTGGGCCTTCTCGATCTCGTCGAACAGCACGACCGAGTACGGCTTGCGCCGCACGGCCTCGGTCAGCTGGCCGCCCTCGTCGTAGCCGACGTAGCCGGGCGGTGCTCCGACCAGGCGGCTGACGGTGTGGCGCTCCTGGTACTCGGACATGTCGAGCCGGACCATGTTGTCCTCGGAGTCGAACAGCGCCTGCGCCAGCGCGCGCGACAGCTCCGTCTTGCCGACGCCGGTCGGCCCGAGGAAGATGAACGACCCGATCGGCCGGCGCGGGTCCTTGACGCCGGCCCGGGCGCGGATGACGGCGTCTGCGACGAGCTGGACCGCCTCGTCTTGGCCGATCACGCGCTCGTGGAGGATCTCGTCGAGCCGCAGCAGCTTCTCGCGCTCTCCCTCCATCAGCCGCGCGACCGGGATGCCGGTCCAGCGCGCGACGACCTCGCCGATCTCGTCGTCGGTCACCTCCTCGCGCAGCAGCCGAGCGCCGTGCTGCTTGGTGCTCAGCCGCTCCTCTTCGGCGCGCAGCCGCTGCTCCAACTGCGGCAGCTTGCCGTGGCGCAGCTCGGCGGCGCGGTTGAGGTCGTAGCCGCGCTCGGCCTCCTCGGCCTCGCGCCGCACCTCCTCCAGCTCTCTGCGCAGCTGCTGCAGGCGGTGGATCGCCTGGCGCTCGGCCTCCCATTGGGCCGTCATCGCGTCGGCCTGCGCGCGCAGGTCGGCCAGCTCCTTGCGCAGCGTCTGCAGCCGGTCTCTCGAGGCCCGGTCGTCTTCCTTCTGGAGCGCCGCATCCTCGATCTCCAGCCGCGTCACGCGGCGGGTGATCTCGTCCAGCTCCTGCGGCAGCGAGTCGATCTCCGTGCGCACGACGGCGCACGCCTCGTCGACGAGGTCGATCGCCTTGTCGGGCAGGAAGCGATCGGTGATGTAGCGCTGCGACAGCGTCGCGGCGGCGACCAGCGCGGCGTCCTGGATGCGGACGCCGTGGTGGACCTCGAACCGCTCGCGCAGGCCGCGCAGAATCGAGATCGTGTCCTCGACGCTCGGCTCGTCGATGACGACCGGCTGGAAGCGCCGCTCCAGCGCCGCGTCTCTCTCGATGTGTCTGCGGTACTCGTCGAGCGTGGTCGCGCCGATGCAGTGCAGCTCGCCGCGCGCGAGCATCGGCTTGAGCATGTTGCCGGCATCCATCGCGCCCTCGGAGCCGCCTCCGGCGCCGACGACGGTGTGCAGCTCGTCGATGAAGAGCAGGATCCTGCCCTCCGCGGCCTTGACCTCGGTCAGCACCGCCTTCAGCCGCTCCTCGAACTCCCCGCGGTACTTCGCGCCGGCGACCAGCGAGCCCATGTCGAGCGCGAAGACGGTCTTGTCCTTGAGCCCCTCGGGCACGTCCTGGCGCACGATCCGCTGCGCCAGCCCCTCGACGATCGCCGTCTTGCCGACGCCGGGATCGCCGACGAGCACCGGGTTGGACTTCGTCTTGCGCGAGAGGATCTGGATCACCCGGCGGATCTCGCCGTCGCGTCCGATCACCGGGTCGAGTCTGCCGGCTCTGGCCTCCTCGACGAGATCGCGGCCGTACTTCTCCAGCGCCTCGTAGGCGCCCTCCGGCATCGCGCTGGTGACACGCTGCGCGCCGCGCACCTCGGTCAGGATCTCCAGCAGGCGGTCGGCGGTCAGACCCGACTCGTTCAGCAGCCGGCCGGCGGCGGTGTCCCCGCCCGCTCTCAGGAACGCGACCAGCACGTGCTCGACGGAGACGTAGTCGTCCTTGAGCCGCTGCGCCTCCTGCTCGGCGACGTCGAGCAGCTCGCTCAGCCGTCGGGAGACGTAGACCTGGCCGGGCGCGGCCCCCGGTCCGCTCACGCGCGGGCGCCGTCTCAACTCGGCTTCCAGCTGCTGCGTCAGCCTGCCGGCGTCGACGTCGGCGCGCAGCAGCAGCCGCGGCACGAGGCCGTCGGGCTGCGCGACCAGCGCGAGCAGCATGTGCTCGGGCGCGACCTCGGTGTGACCGAAGCGGAGCGCTCTGGTCTGCGCGTCGTGCAGCGCCTCCTGGGTCTTCTGCGTGAGTCTCTCGGGATCCATGCGTCATCTCCCGCGTTCGGTCGGATGTTCGTAGCGAGCCAGGCGCGCCTGCAGCGTGTCGATGCGGTCGAGCAGATCGAGCGCCAGCAGCGCGCCGGCCCAGTTGAGGCCGAGGTCCCGCCGCAGGCGCAGCAGCAGGGTCAGGCGCGACGCCGCCTCAGCGGAGAACCGCGGCGCAGTGCGCGTCCCGGCGATCGGCTCGAGCGCGCCCAGCGCGACGAGCCGTCTCACCAGCTCTGGATGGAGCCCCGCGCGACGCGCGACCGCCTCGAGCGGCAGCTGCTCGACAGAGGGCGAGACGACGAGCGCGGCGATCCGCGTGCGGGTCGGCGCCGACATCTACAGGCCCGCACGCGGGTCGAAGTCGGATGACGCCTGCGCGAGCCGCTCGAACAGCTCTCTCTGCTCACGCGTGAGGCGTCTCGGAACGTGGATCTGCACGACGGCGTAGAGGTCGCCGGGACGACCGCCCGGGTCGGGCAGCCCCTCTCCTCTCAGCCGCAGGCGCCGACCGCTGGAGCTGCCGGCGGGAATTCCCAGCCGCGCGCTGCCGCGCAGCGTCGGGACGCGCACGCTCGCGCCAAGCGCCGCCTCCCAGGGTGCCACCGGCAGGTCGAGGTAGACGTCGCGGCCATCGAGGCGAAACCGTCTGTGGGGGCGGATGCGGACGCGCAGGAAGAGATCGCCGCGCGGTCCGCCGCCGATCCCCTCCGCGCCCTCGCCGGCGAGCCGGATCCGCTGCCCGTCGCGGACACCGGGCGGGATCTCGACCTCGTAGTCGCGGCCGTCGGCGAGCGAGATCGACCGTCTGCCGCCGGTCGCCGCCTCCTCCAACGGCAGCTCCAGCACTGCCTCGACGTCGTCGCCGCGGCTCGTGAAGCTCTCGAAGCGGCTGCGGCCACCGGCGCCGCGGCCGCCCGCGCCCGTGCCCGTGCCGCCGTGCGCCGTCCCTCGTCCGAACAGCTGGTCGAAGAAGTCGCTCATCCCCGGGCCGCCGCCGAAGCCGCCGCCCGCGCCGTCGCCGAAGTCGACCCGCACGTCCTCCCAGCCGCCGCTCGGCCCGCCCGCTCCGCCGCCCCGGTAGCCGCCGCCGAAGCCGCCGAACCCCTCGGCGTCGGAGACGTCCTGCCCCGCTCTCCAATTCGCGCCGAGGCGGTCGTACCGTCTCCGCTTGTCGGGATCGCGCAACACCTCGTACGCCTCGCTGATCTCGGCGAACCGCTGCCCGGCATCCGGCTCTCTGCTGACGTCCGGGTGGTTCTCGCGCGCCAGTCTGCGGTAGGCGCGGCGGATCTCCTCCTCAGACGCGTCGCGGGAGACGCCGAGCGTGTCGTAGTAGTCACGGAAGCCGACCGACATCTACTCCGCTCCGGACTGCCCGACGCCGGCTGGGTGGCGCGCGACGAGCACCTGCGCGGGACGCAGCACGCGGTCGCCGAGCGCCCACCCCGATCGCGCCACTTCGGCGATGGCGCGGTCGGGCAGCTCGTCGGTCTCGCGCACGCCGATCGCATCGTGGCGCTCGGGGTCGAACGGCTCGCCCACGGCGCCGACCCGTCTGAGGCCATGCCGCTGCAGCAGCGTCTCGATCTGCTGCAGGACCGGCCGCAGGCCTTCGTCCTCGGTGCTGTCGCCCGGTCTCATCCGCAGTGCCCGCTCGACGCTGTCGACGACCTCGAGCCAGTCGGTCAGCAGCCGCTCGCGCGCCTCGCCGCTTCGCCGCTCGACCTCGGCGGCGCTGCGCTTGCGGTAGTTGTCGAGGTCGGCGAGCGCCCGTCGCCAGCGGTCGTCGAGCTGCGCGACCTCGCCGCGCAGCCGCTCCACCGCCTCGTCGCCGGGCGGTGTCGGCTCTGGCGGCTGCGGGGCGGGGTCGTCGCCTCGTGGCGACGCGCCCTGCCCCTGCTGCTCACTCTCGTGTGAACTCGGCATCGACGACGTCCTCCTCGTCGGCGCTCGACTGCTCCTCGCCGGAGCCGTTGCCGGCGGCTCCTGCGGCCGCGCTCGCCGCCGCCGGCAGTGCGTTGACGAGCTGCTGCAGGTCGGAGGTCAACGGGCGGACGCGGTCGAGCCCGGCCTCGTCCTCGATCGCTCTGCGCGCGTCGATCACGGCCTGCTCGGCGCGCGCTCTCTCGTGCATCGGCAGCCGGTCGCCCAACTCGTTCACGAGCGACTCGACGCGATAGGCGAGCGCGTCGAGCTCGTTGCGCGCGTCGATCTCCTCGCGCCGCCGTCTGTCCTCAGCCGCGTGCGCCTCGGCGTCTCTGACCATCTGCTCGATCTCGGACGGGTCGAGGTTGGTCGACTCCTGGATCGTCACCCGCTGCTCGGCGCCCGTGTCTCTGTCGCGCGCGGAGACGTTGAGGATCCCGTTGGCGTCGATGTCGAAGGTGACCTCGACCTGCGGCACGCCGCGCGGCGCTGGTCTGATCCCCTCCAGCCGGAAGCGGGCGAGCTGACGGTTGTCGCGCGCCAGCTCGCGCTCTCCCTGCAGCACGACGACGTCGACCGCCGTCTGGTTGTCCTCCGCCGTCGAGAAGGTCTCTCTGCGGCGCGCAGGGATCGTCGTGTTGCGCTCGATCACTCTCGTCATCACGCCGCCGAGCGTCTCCAGCCCGAGCGACAGGGGCGTCACGTCGAGCAGGACGACGTCCTCGACCTCGCCCTTCAACACGCCGGCCTGCAGCGCGGCGCCGATCGCGACGACCTCGTCGGGGTTGACGGTCATGTTCGGATCCTTGCCGCCGGTCAGGCTCCGAACGAGGTTCTGGACCGCCGGGATGCGCGTGGAGCCGCCGACGAGGATCACCTCGTCGATGTCGTCGGCGTTCAGTCTCGCGTCGGCCAGCGCTCTCTCGACCGGGCCGCGCGTGCGCTCTGTCAAGTCTCTGACGAGCTGTTCGAACTTCGCCCGCGTCAGCTGCGTGTCGAGGTGCTTGGGGCCGTTGGCGTCGGCGGTGATGAACGGCAGGTTGATGGTCGTCGTCGTCGCGGAGGAGAGCTCGACCTTCGCTCTCTCGGCCGCCTCGTAGAGCCGCTGCAGCGCCTGCGGGTCGCTGCGCAGGTCGACCCCCTGCTGGTTTCTGAACTCGTCCGCGAGGAAGTCGACGATCCGCTTGTCGAAGTCGTCGCCGCCGAGGTGACCGTCGCCGCTGGTGGAGCGAACCTCGATCACGCCGTCGCCGACGTCGAGCAGCGACACGTCGAAGGTGCCGCCGCCGAGGTCGAACACGAGGACGGTCTCCGAGCCTCTCTTGTCGAGCCCGTAGGCGAGCGCGGCCGCGGTCGGCTCGTTGATGATCCGCAAGACCTCCAGCCCTGCGATTCTGCCGGCGTCCTTGGTCGCCTGGCGCTGCGTGTCGTTGAAGTACGCGGGGACCGTGATGACGGCCTCGGTCACTCTCTCGCCGAGAAATCTGGCGGCGTCCTGCGCGAGCTTGCGCAGTATCTGGGCCGAGATCTCCTCCGGCGCGTGCTGTCTGCCGCGGACCTCGAAGCGGACCGCGTCGTCCGGCCCTCTCACGACCTTGTAGGAGACGATCTTCGCCTCCTCGTCGACCTCGCCCCAGCGCCGTCCGATGAACCGCTTGGCCGAGTAGATCGTGGCCTCGGGATTGAGGATCGCCTGTCGTCTGGCGACCTGCCCGACGAGCCGTTGCCCGTCGTCGGTGAACGCGACCACCGAGGGCGTCGTGCGCGCGCCCTCCGCGTTCGGGATCACCTCGGCATGTCCGCCCTCCAAGGTCGCGGCGACGACGGAGTTCGTCGTGCCGAGGTCGATGCCTACCGCCTTCGCCATGCTGGGCTCCTCATAGAGGTCGTCGCTCGTCCCCGTAGGCCGCGACGATGCGGCCGTCAACGTTATGGAGACATCCTCATCTGCGAGCTGTTTAGGACGCAGCGCGGTGGGCACCACCGTTGTACGTCGGATGGCGAGGAGAAGGGCGTCCCGTCGCCTCGACGGTCGCCGCACTCACTGCCCTTCCCTGCCCGCGAAGGAGCACCGCATGGCTCCACCTGTCGGCTGCGACGAACGCCGTCGCCGCGTCCTGCGCCGTCGGCACGGCGAACGCGCGCTGGTGCTCGCCGCGCAGGGCGGAGAGACCGGCGCGCGCGACGAGCTGGTCGACGTCTTCATGCCGCTGATCGGCAGCGTCGCGCGGCTCTACCGCGGTGTGACGTCCGTCCACCGCGCGGAGCTGATGCAGGCGGGCGTCGTCGGCTTGCTGACCGCGCTGGGGCGGTTCGACCCCTCGCGCCGCACGCCCTTCTGGGTGTACTCCTCATGGTGGGTGCGCCAGGCGATGCAGCAGGTCGTCGCCGAACTGGCGCGACCGGTCGTGATGTCCGACCGCGGCCTGCGGGAGCTGGCGCGGATGCGCGCCGCCCGCCGCGACTTCATGCGGCTCCACGACGCAGGTCCGAGCAGCGTCCGTCTCGCTGCCGCGACCGGGCTGACGCGCGAGCGGATCGAGGCGCTGATCGCCGTCGAGCTGGTCCCGGAGGCGCTGGAGGGCGAACCGGCGTGGGGCGACGAGGACGGCCCGGCACGCCCGAGCGGCCACGCGCTCGAGGATCCAGCCGCAGCGGAGGCGTTCGACCGCGTGCTGGACCGCGTCGAATGCGACCGGCTTCTGAAGCTGATGGGGAGACTGCGCCAGCGAGAGCGCGTGATCCTGCGCGCCCGCTTCGGCCTCGACGGGCAGGAGCGGACGCTGCGCGAGATCGCCCGCATGGTCGGTCTCAGCGCTGAGCGCGTCAGGCAGCTGGAGCACGTGGCGCTCGACGAGCTGCGCGCGGCCGCGACGGCTTGACGACCCGCGAGCGACGACCTACGAGTCAGATCACCGACCATTCGAAGGGATCAGCCATGTCGACACAGCCGATCGTCGCGTGCGACAACTGCGGCAGACGCAACCGCCTGCCGGTGGTCGCCGAGGGCGTCCCGCGATGCGCCGTCTGCCACCACCCGCTGCCGTGGATCGTCGACGCCGACGACGCGACCTTCGACGGTGCGATCGCCGCGTCGGTGCCGGTGCTCGTCGACTTCTGGGCCGACTGGTGCGGGCCGTGCCGGATGGTCTCCCCGTTGGTGGAGAGAATCGGCCACGACTACGCCGGCCGCCTGAAGGTCGTCAAGCTCGACACGGAGGCGGCGCCGCAGATCGCGGCCCGCTTCCAGATCCGCAGCATCCCGCTGCTGGTGCTGTTCCGCGACGGCGACGAGGTCGCGCGGCTGGTCGGCGCCCGTCCCGACGCGCAGCTGCGCGCCTGGGTCGACGGGCAGCTGGCAGCCTCGGCGGCTGCGACCGGATCGGGTTGATCGCCGGCGACAAAGGCGCGGCGTCGTGGCACGGCGGGCCTCGACGCCTATGACGTCACGCCGACAGGCGCCGGCCGCTCGGGCGCCTGCACGAGCCGGTCGACGACCTCGTCGCGGGCGAGGTGCTCGTGGACGAGCCAGACCGCCATCGAGCCCTCGCCGACGGCGGTCGCGACGCGGCGGATCGCACCGCTGCGCACGTCGCCGACCGCGAAGACCCCGGGCAGGCTGGTCTCCAACGTCAGGTCCGCCCCGGTCGCCGCGCCCGTCACCACGAAACCCTTCTCGTCGAGCGCGAGCGTACGGCCGAGCCACTGCGTGCGCGGCTCGGCGCCGATGAAGACGAACAACGCCCGCGCCGGGATCCGATCGTGCGCGCCGGTGCGGTCGTCCACGAGCTCCAGCTCCTCCAGCCACGCGTCGCCGAACAGCCCTCTGACTTCGGTGTTGGTGCGCAGCTCGACGTTGCCGGTGCGCTGCAGCCGGTCGACGAGGTAGCGCGACATCCCCTGTCCCAGCGACGGCTCGCGCACCAGCAGGTGAACGCGCTCGGCGCGGCGGGAGAGGAACAGCGCCGCCTGTCCGGCGGAGTTGCCGCCGCCGACGACCGCGACGGGGTCGCCGCCGCACAGCTGCGCCTCGACCTCGGTCGCGGCGTAGTGGACGCTCGTCCCCTCGAACTCCTCCAGCCGCTCCAGCGGCAGCTTGCGGTAGTGGACGCCGCTGGCGACGACGACAGCGCGGGCGTGCAGCTCCTCGCCGTCCGCGAGCGTGAGCACGTGGTGACCGTCGCGCTCCTCCAGCGCGACCGCGCGTGCCGGCACGGTGATGCGCGCCCCGAACTTGCGCGCCTGCAGCGTCGCGCGCTCGGCCAGCTCGGCGCCGGTCACGCCGGCGGGGAAGCCGAGATAGTTCTCGATCCGCGAAGAGGTCGACGCCTGCCCGCCGGTGGCGACGCAGTCGAGCGTGATCGTGTCGAGCCCCTCGGAGGCGCCGTACACCGCGGCGGCCAGTCCGGCCGGCCCCGCGCCGACGACGGCCAGGTCGCACAGCTCGCCTGGGACGACCGGCGCGCGCAGCCCGATCGCCTCCGCCAGCTCCTCGTTGCTGGGATTGCGCAGCACGCGTTCGCCGTGCCAGATCACGACCGGCGTCTCCTCCGGGCCGATCCCCATCTCGCGCAGCAGTCTCTCCGCCGCCGCGTCCCGCTCGAGGTCGATCCAGCTGTGCGGCAACCGGTTGCGGGCCGCGAACTGGCGCAGGCGACGCGTGTCGGGCGAGTAGCGCGAGCCGACGATGCGCAAGCCGGCGCCGAGGCCGACGAGCAGCGAGCGACGCAGCAGGAAGGCGCGCAAGATCAGATCGCCGATCGCGACGTCCTGCGTGACGAGCTCGCGCACCTGCTCGACCGGGACTCGCAGCACCTCGGCGGGGACGCGAACGACCGCGGACAGAAACGCTGTCTCGCCGGTCACGACGCTCAGCTCGCCGAGGAAGCGGCCGGCACCATGGACGCCCACCGTCCGCTCGCCCGGCGATCCGAGGCCCTCGACCGCGGCGATCGCCCCGTCGAGCACGACGAAGAAGTCGACGTCGCGGTCACCCTCGCGATAGAGCACCTCACCCGCGTCGGTGCGACGGCGCGCCGCGCCGGGGACGCCTGCGAACAGCTCAATCTGCTCTGCGCCCAGGCGCGGGTAGGCGCCGTGCGGATCGGGCGTCTCGCGCAGCTCATCGGCGACGGAGCGGTTCATCACTCCTGCTTCCTAGGCCGGACGGCCGCGCGTCGCAAATGGGCGCTCGCGGCGCGCGTTCGATCGGTCAGCGCGACGCATCTGCACCGGGGCGCCGCCTGGCGCGGCCCCGAAACGCCGAAAGCCCCGCTCGCGCGGGGCTTTCGTTTCAAGCGGACGACGGGCCTCGAACCCGCGACCTTCGGCTTGGGAAGCCGACGCTCTACCAACTGAGCTACATCCGCGTACGGGCGATTCTACCCAGGAGCGCGGGGGTGTGGCGGCGTGGGGTCGTAGGCTTGCCAGATGCGCCGTCGCGTGATCCTCGCCCTGCTCGCGCTGCTCGCCGTCGGCGGGGCGGTTCGGCTCGGCGCACGGCGACGGACGGCGCGGCGGCTCGCGGCCTCCGGACAAGCGGCAGCGAGCGCCGGCGCGCCGTCTGTCGTGCTGCCTACACCGCGAAGACAGCTGTCAGCGCCCGCCGGAGTGCCGATCGAAGCGCCGCAACCGGCTGCCGCGTCCCAGCTGACGGACGATGCCAAGATCGCCGATGTCAGCGGCGATCACGACATCTCACCTGACCCTCAGGTCGAACGTGAGAGTGCGGTGGTTATGGAGCGGCGCGGCCGCTTCCTCTCGATTCCATGGTCGCCACACCCCGATCCGCCGCCGGCCGGCACGACCGAGCTGCGCCTCCACTGCACGCTGACCGCCGAGGGGATGGAGCTGGCGCGCGTCGACGTGCGCGAGACGGCATCGCAGGTCTTCGTCACCGTGCTCGCGCGCTGGGCGCCGGCCGCCGCGCCCGGCGGCGCCGCCTCCGAGGTCGCAGCCGCGCCGGCAAGCCGCAAGCGAGAGGCGACCGCGACGCTGCGGGAGCCGCTCGGCGAGCGCACGCTGGTGCACGCCCCGCACGACGCCCCGCCGCCGCAGGCACCGCCTCATGAAGCCGTCCCGCACGACGACCCGCCGCGCTGAGCCCCAAGACCTCTACCCTTCAATCAACGTCATGCGCCGTCTCGTCGTCCCCGGCCTCGTCGCCGTCCTCGCCATCGGTCTCGTCGCACTGCTGATCTTCGGCGTGCTGCAGACGACCGACGACTCCTCGATCGACCAGGCGCTCGCACGCGGGGAGACGCCCGCCGCGACCAGCATCGAGCTGGCCAGACTCGACGGCGACGGCTCGGCCGCGCTCGCCGACTACAGAGGCAGAGTCGTGCTCGTCAACTTCTTCGCCTCCTGGTGCCCGCCGTGCGAGCGCGAGGCGCCGCTGCTCAACAGAGTCCAGAGAACACTCGAAGCCCAGGGCGGCACGGTGATCGGCGTCGCCGTCGACGACACGACCGCGGACACGCGCAAGTTCATCGCCGAGCACGGCGCGAGATTCCCCGTCTGGCGCGACGTCGACAGAAGAATGTCGAAGGCGTTCGAGCTGAAGGGCCTGCCGGAGTCGTTCGTCATCGACGAGCAGGGCAACATCACCGCGCTCGAACGCCAGGAGATCACGCAGGACTGGGTCGACGAGAGCCTCAGACCGCTGCTCGACGGGCAGCAATGAGACGGCTGCTCGCACTCGCGGCGCTGCTGCTGACGCTGGCCGGCACGACGGCGCTGACCACCGCCTCCCCCGCGTTCGCGCAGGAGACCGAGCAGGCACCCAAGACCTCGCTCTACGAGATCGAGAGACAGGTCATGTGCGTGACCTGCAGAACGTCGCTGTCGGTCGCCGGCGGTCCGCAGGCCGACAGACAGCGCGACCTGATCAAGAGCCTGATCGCCGAGGGCAAGGACAGCGAGCAGATCAAGGACGCGCTCGTGCTCGAATACGGGCAGGCGGTGCTCGCCCTGCCCGAGGACGACGGCTTCAACATCGCCGTCTACCTCGTGCCGGTGCTCGTCGTGCTCGCCGCCCTCGTGCTCGCCGCGCTCTTCCTGCCGCGCTGGCGCCGCCACGCGCGCGCCGTCGCGGGCGCGCAGCAGGGCCCGCTCGAACCCGAGCTGAACGCCGCCGACGCCCGCCGCCTCGACGACGACCTCAAGCGCTACGACTGAGGCCCGGCCGCGCGGAAGCCCGCCCGCCGGCAGCCCCTACGCGCTCGACTCGGCCGCGGCGGCGTCGCCGCCGAGTCTCGCCATCGAGTCGGGCGCGCTGACGCCCAGCAGCGCCAGCGTCCGCGCGATCGTCCGCCGCGTCGCGACCAGCAGCGCGATCCGGAACGCCTCGACGCCCTCGCCCTCGGCGCCGAGCACGCGGCAGTCGCGGTAGAAGGCGGTGAAGTCCTGCGCCAGCTCCAGCGCGTACGCCGTCAGCCGGTGCGGGGCCCGCTTCTCGGCCGCCTCGGCGATCTCGTCCGGGAAGGCGAGCAGCTTCTTCAGCAGCGTCCGCTCGGCCGGGTCCAGCGGCTCCGTGCGCCCGGCGACCGCGGCGCCCGCAGCGCCGTTCGCGCCGCCGTCGCCGCCCGCGACCCCGCCGACCGCCGCTGCGACCGCCGTCTCCCCCGCTCTCTCCAGCATCGAGGCGATCCGCGCGTGCGCGTACTGGACGTAGTACACGGGGTTCTCGCTCGACTGCTTGCGCGCGAGGTCGAGGTCGAGGTCGAGCGACGTGTCGTGCGTCCGCTGCAGCATGAAGTAGCGGGTCGCGTCGACGCCCAGCTCGTCGAGCAGCTCGTCGAGCGTCGTGAAGACGCCACGGCGCTTGGACATCTTCTCGCGCTCGCCGCCCTCGACGAAGTGCACGAGCCGCATGATCAGGATCTCCAGCTTCTCCGGATCGCCGCCGAGCTCCTCCATCGCCGCCTTCAGGCGGGCGACGTAGCCGTGGTGGTCGGCGCCGAAGACGTTCAGCTGGCGCTCGAAGCCGCGCTCGCGCTTGCTCTCCATGTAGGCGACGTCGGAGGCGAAGTAGGTCGGCTCGCCGTTGGAGCGTTCGAGCACGCGGTCCTTGTCGTCACCGAAGCTCGTCGTGCGCAGCCACAGCGCGCCCTCGTGGCGGTAGGTGTGGCCGAGCTGCTCCAGCCGCGCCTGCGCCTGCTGGACCGGGCTGGGATCGCCGTCGTAGAGCGACTTCTCGCTGAAGAAGCGGTCGTACTCCACGCCGTAGCGCGTCAGCGTCGCCTTGATCCGCTCGTACATCAGCCCGACCGCGATCGTCGCCAGCTCGTCGGGGTCGCCATCGGCTGCGCCGGGGATCTCGGCCGCCAGCTCGATCACGTAGTCGCCCTCGTAGCCGCCCTCCGGCACGTCCTCGCCGCGCGCCCGCGCGCGCACCGACTCGCCGAGCTTTCTGACCTGCGAGCCGGCGTCGTTGAGGTAGTACTCGCGCGCGATCTCATGCCCGTGGAACTCGAGGATCCGCGCGAGCGCGTCGCCGAAGGCGGCGTGGCGGCCGCTGGCGGCGACGACCGGCCCGGTCGGGTTGGCGCTGACGAACTCGACGAGGATTCTCTCCGGCGCCGTGGCGCCGCCGGCGCCGAAGCGCTCGCCGGCGTCGAGCACGTGCTCCAGCGCGCCGCCGTACCAGCCGTCGGCGAGGAAGAGGTTGAGGAAGCCCGGCCCGGCGACCTCGTAGCGCTCCAGCGCCGCGCCCAGCCGCTGCTGCAGCGCGGCGCCGAGCAGCTCGGCGATCTCGCGCGGCGGCTTGCCGACGCTCGGCGCCAGCAGCATCGCGGCGTTGGTCGAGTAGTCGCCGAAGCCCTCGCGTCTGGGGCGCTCGACGGTCGGTGCTGTGCCGCCGGCCGCGGCACCGTCGCCGCGCAGCGCGGCGGAGGCCTCTTCGACGGCGGCTCTGAGGTGCTGGAGCGGGGTCACGAGTCGGAGGGTATCCCCACGCCGGCCGCGCCGCGTCCACGCGCCCGCGCGCGAGTAGGGATCCGAGCCCGTCGCCGGTGTCATAACAATGACTTCACCAGCCGGCCCCAAACCGTCACAGCGTTCTCACAAGGGAATCACTAATGAGCGGTTTTGCGCCAGGAAAGTCAGCGTTTCCCATCGATCCATCGAGGAGACGCAGATGCATCGCCCCCTCCCGCCGCGTCGCGGCCGGGTGCAGTTCCGCCTGTCCAGATCGCTCGCCGCGCTCAGCGCGGCCGGTCTGCTGGCGGCGCTCGCCGCCGCGCCGGCCGGTGCCTCGACCGCCTGGTTGACCGGCGGCCCGAGCAGCGCGCTGGTGATCCCGACCGACCTCGCGACGAGCACGGTCGGCACCGCGATCTCGACCGGCAACGCCGCCGCCAGAGCGCTCGTCCCCTCCCCCGACGGCAGCAAGCTCTACGTCGTCACCGACCAGCTCTCGCGCACGCCGTACGTCTCGATCATCGACACGGCGACGAAGACCGCCTCGACGCAGTTCACCGATCCGACCCTGACGGCGGCGGCGCGCAGAATCACCGGCGCGCAGATCACGCCCGACGGCAGAACGCTGCTGATCGCGGCCGGCCAGAACCTGCTGCCGGTCGACGTCAGCGGCGCGACGCCGGTCTTCGGCACGCCGATCGCCGTCGGCGAAGCCGTCGCCGGCGCGATCGCGGTCTCCAACGACAGCAGAACGGCGTGGATCATCTCCGGCGGCTCGCTGCGCACGGTCGACCTCGCGGCCGGCACCGTCGGCGTCGCGCTCACCTTCCCCGGCCGCCCGGCGCAGTTCGCGATGAGCCCCGACGGCGCGACGCTCTGGGTCCAGCAGGGTCAGGCGGCGCAGGTGAACGACCTGGTCGGGATCGTCCCCGTCGACACCGCGACCGGCGTCGCCGGCGCGCCGATCTCGATCGGCGAGGTGCAGTATTACGTGGCGCCGCTGAACCTCGTGGCCTCCAGAGACGGCAGAACGCTGCACGCGCTTCAGGGCGGCGGCACCAACCGGATCATCACCGTCGACATCGCGACGAGAGCGTTCAGATACTCCGAGCTGGGCAGCCTGAGCAACGTTCGCGGCCTCGCGCTCGCGCCGCGCGGCAGCATCGCCGCCGTCGGCGGCTTCGGCACCAGCACGCTCGTGACCGTCGACCTGCCGACCGGCGCGCTGCTGCCGGCGATCGACGTCAAGGGCAGCCTCAGCGGCACGATCAACCCGCAGCTCGTCGCCGTCACCGGCACAGCCGATCCCGCCGGCGCCGCGACGCCGACGATCACGCTCGACAAGCCGAGCCAGTCGAGCGTCATCGGCGACCCGACCAACCCCACAGTCAACGTCACCGTCCGCCAGGCGGACCAGTACGGCGACCCGGCCACGCCCGGCGAGATCGCGGTCACCGCCAGCTCGAACGCGCCCGGCGTGATCCCCAGCTCGGGCATCAGAGTCACGGGCGGCGGCGCGACCCGCACCGTCTCGTTCGAGCCCGTCGGCAGAGGTCTCGCCACGATCACGCTGACCGCGACCGGCCTCGACGGCAAGACGAGAACGGTCGACCTCAGCTACGCAGCGTCCAACGCGACGACGCCGACGAGCCGCGTGCTGATGGGCGGCGGCGACGCCTCGACCGCGATCGGCGTCGGCAGAGACCACATCGTCGTCGCCGACGACGAGCAGGACATCGTCCGCCTCTACGACAGCTCCGTCTCCGGCGAGGCGGTCAGAGAGTTCAACATCGGTCCGTCGGCCGACGGCGGCGGCGAGATCGACTTCGAGTCCTCGGCGCGCGCCGGCAGCGCGATCTACTGGCTCGGCTCGCACGGCAACCGCAAGGCCGGCCAGATCGAGACGTCGCGCTACACGCTGATCGAGACGAGGGTCACGGGCAGCGGCAAGAACGCGAACGTCACCCGCGTCGGCCAGGCGTACGGCGGCCTGCGCGCCGACCTCGTCGCCTGGGACGTCGCCAACGACAACCGGCTCGGCTTCCTCAACGGCACGGCGAGCGGCGTGCTGCCGGACGCTCCCAACGGCTTCAACCTCGAGGGCGCCGAGTTCGCGCCGGACTCGACCAGCACGCTCTACCTCGGCTTCCGCTCACCGCTGATCACGACGCCCGCGGGCACGCGCGCGGTGATCGTGCCGCTGCTGAACGCCGACCTGCTGACCAAGGGCGACGGCACGAGAGCGGTCTTCGACGAGCCGATCCTGCTCGACCTCGACGGCATGACGATCCGCGAGCTGCGCAAGAACGCGGCCGGCCAGTACCTGATCCTCGGCGGCAAGAAGACCAGCAGCGTCGAGCAGGCGCTCTTCAGCTGGACCGGCCGCCGCGAGGACAGACCGGTCAAGCTGACGACCGCGCTGCCCCCGAGCGCCGAGCCGTTCTCGGACGGCCAGGGCTCGTGGGAGGGGATCGGCGAGGTGCCGGCGACGCTGACCCCGGGCGCCGAGCTGAAGCTGATCATGGACCAGGGCTACGACCGCCTCTACGGCGGCGGCGACAACAAGGACAACGGCGACCCGCGCCACAAGAAGGCGCGGCTCGACAGCTTCACGCTGAGCGGCCGCGTCGGCGCCGAGGCGAACGCCACCGCCCCGACCTTCCCGGCGCAGGCGGCCGGCACGATCGGCGCGGCGCAGACGGTCACCGTCACCAACGGCGGCGCGCAGCTGCTGAAGCTCGGCGAGGTCAACGTCGACGCCGGCGACGAGGGCTCGCTCGGCGAGTTCATCGTCGCCGACGACCGCTGCCGCGGCCGCGTGCTCGGCCCCGACGGCACCTGCAAGCTGCTCGTCCGCTACGCGCCATCGCGTGCGAGCGTCACCTCGACCGCGACGCTGCGGCTCGAGGGCAACGTCGCCGGCGGCGCCGCGACGATCGCGCTGAGCGCCACCAGCACGGAGCTGCCTGCCGGCCCGAGAGGTGAGCAGGGCGAGAGAGGTGCTGACGGCGAGAGAGGCGCGGACGGCGGCCAGGGGCCGACCGGCCCGACGGGTGACGACGGCGCCAAGGGCGACAGAGGCGACACCGGCGCCAAGGGCGACACCGGCGCCAAGGGCGACACCGGCGCGAACGGTGCCAAGGGCGACGCCGGCGCGGCCGGCGCCAGAGGCGACAACGGCGCCAATGGCAGAGACGGCACCAACGGCAGAGACGGCGCCGCCGGAGGGAAGGGCGACAAGGGCGAGAAGGGCGACCGCGGCGAGCAGGGCGCGGCCGGCAGAGACGGCGCGATCGAGCTGCTCTCAGGGCAGTCGAGAACGGCTGTCCGGCGCGGTCGCAGCGCGCGGATCTCCTTCACCGTCCGCAACGCCTCCACCGCGACGCTCGCGCGCGCGACCGCATCGCTGCGGACGCCGAGAGCGCTGCGGGCCGGCACCGCTCCCGCGCTGCGCGTGAGCGGTCTGCGTGCGGGCAGAAGCCGCACGCTGAGCATCCAGCTGAAGGTCGGCGCCAACGCCGCCGTCGGCAGCCACCGCGTGCAGATCCGCCTGACGATCGGAGGCCGCCAGGTGACGCGCACGGTCCTCGTGCGCGTCCACCGCTGACAGCACCACAGATACCTGTGCATTGCTAGCCCCTGGCCGCGCGCTCGACTAGCGTCGGGCGTGCGCCAGGGGACCGGCGCGCCTCCATACACCTCACACCGAAAGGGGATTCGGTGCCATGAGCAGGTTCAGGCAGCGACGGATCGCGACAGCACTCGCCGCCCTTGCGGCGCTGCTGTTCAGCGCGACGGCCTCCGCCCGCGACACGACGCCGCAGTCCGGCGTCGACGTCACCGACGGCACGGTCTACGCGATCGAGCAGGTCGGCGGCAACACCGTGCTCGGGGGCGACTTCGACTATGTCGGCGCCGCGACGGGCGCCGGCGTGCCCTTCACGAGAGCGGGCGTGCCGCTCAGATCGGGCTACGCGCAGGTGACCGGCTGGATCGAGGTGGCGGTCGACGACGGCGCCGGCGGCGTCTTCGTCGGCGGCAGACTCGACAGCGTCGGCGGCGTCAACACGAGAGGGCGCTACCTCGTTCACATCAGAGCGGACGGCTCCTTCGACAGCAGCTGGAACCCGGCGCCCAACGGCTTCCTCACGAGACTCGTGCGGGACGGGTCGACGCTCTACGCCGCCGGCTACTTCACCACCGTCGGCGGGCAGCCGCGCAGAGGGCTGGCCGCGATCGACGTGGCGACCGGAGCCGCGACGAGCTGGGATCCCGCGCCCTCCAGCAGATTTGCCGGATCGCTCGTCGACGCGCTGCAGCTCGAGGGCTCGACGCTCTACGTCGGCGGCAGCTTCACGACCATCGCCGGTCAGCCGCGGCCGGGCATCGCCGCGGTCGACACGTCGACCGGGGCGCTCACCGCCTGGTCGCCGGTCGACCTCAGCGGCGAGGTCAGCTCGATCGCCACGGCTGCCGGCCGGGTCTACCTCGCCGGCAGCCTCAGACCGGGTCCGTTCAGCCTCACCACCGACGCGCTCGCGTACGACGCGACGACCGGGGAGCGGTACCTCGGCTGGTGGCCGAACGTCAACCACTCGATCAGCCTGCTGCAGGCGCGCGGCACGACGATCTACGCCTCCGGCGACTTCACGACCGTCGACGGACAGCCGCGCAGAGGGCTGGCCGCGCTGGACGCCGACGACGGGACGCTGCGCAGCTGGGACCCGAACCCGAACGGCCGCATCTCGACGCTCGCACTGGCCGACGACAACCTCGTCGTCGGCGGCAGCTTCACCGAGATCGCCGGCCAGGCGCGGCTGCGCGTCGCCGCCTTCGACGGCGCCGACGCCCTCTTGCCGTGGAACGTCGCCGCCAGCGGCGATGTCCGGGCCG
This sequence comes from Conexibacter stalactiti, assembly GCF_033542075.1. Taxonomy (NCBI): domain Bacteria; kingdom Bacillati; phylum Actinomycetota; class Thermoleophilia; order Solirubrobacterales; family Conexibacteraceae; genus Conexibacter; species Conexibacter stalactiti. The sequence continues at coordinate 6,370 of NZ_JAWSTH010000003.1, read as the reverse complement.
TCGCCGCGACGGGCAGACACATCTACCTCGGCGGCGACTTCCACAGCGTCGGCGGCACGATCCGCCACAACCTCGCGGCGCTCGACGCCGCCGGCAGACTGCTGCCGTGGGCGCCTGACCCCGACAACACCGTCCAGGCGCTCGAACGCGACGGATCGCGGCTCGCCGCCGGCGGGTTCTTCACGACCGTCGCCGGCCAGCCGCGCAGAGGGCTGGCCGCCTTCGACACGAGCAGCGGCTCGCTGCTGAGCTGGGCGCCGTCGGTCGACGGCTACGTCTACTCGCTGCTGGCGCATGACGGCCGGCTCTACACGGGCGGCTGGTTCAGAGCGATCGACGGACAGCCGCGCAGCGGTCTGGCCACCTTCGACCTCGCCGACGGCAGACTGACCCCGTGGTCGGTCGACGTCAGCTTCGGCCGCGGTGGCGGCGCGCCGATCACGGGCGTGAGAGCACTCGCAGTGCTCGACGGCGCGCTCTACCTCGGCGGCCTGTTCGAAGAGGTCGACGGCGTCAGACGGTGGAGCCTCGCGGCCGTCGACGTCGACGACGGATCGCTGCTGCCGTGGGACCCGGAGGCGATCGGCGACGGCAGACCGATCCCGCAGGGCCGCATCTACACGCTGCAGGCCGGCGGCGGGTCAGTCTACGTCGGTGGCCGCTTCACGACGGGCGCCGGCGACCAGGCCAACGCGGCCGCGCTCGACGCCGTCACCGGAGCGAGATCGGGGACGCTCCCGAGCTCTGCCTTCTCGACCAACGTGATGCTGCTCGACGGCTCGACGCTCTACCTCGCGACCGAGTCGCTGCGGGCGATCGACCTGACAACCGGCCTCACGACATGGGACGTCTCCCCCTACAGCGAGGTGCACGCGCTGAGCCTCGCGGGGACGCGCCTCGACGTCGGCGGCAGCTTCGCCTCGATCGGCCTCTCGCCGACCTCCGGCTACGCCCGCTTCCCCGACTGACGCGACAGAGAGGATCATTGACATGAGCAAGACCACACGAGGGTGGCTGGTCGGCGCCGCGGCGACGCTGTTGCTGCTCGCGCCCGGCGCCACCGGCGCGGCGGCGCGCAGCCTCACCGCCGACACCGGCGCCGACGTGACCAACGGCCGCGTCCGCGCGATCGCGCAGGTCGACGGCAAGACCGTGCTCGGCGGCGACTTCGACTACGTCGGCCCGCAGACCGGCGCCGGCGTCCCGTTCACCAGAGGCGGCGCGATCGCCGCCAGATACCCGCAGGTCGTCGGCGAGGTCTACGAGGCGGTCGCCGACGGCAGCGGCGGCGTCTTCGTCGCCGGCGAGATCACGCACGTCGGCGGGCTCGCCCGTCAGGGGGTCGCGCACATCAGATCGGACGGCACCGTCGACGCGGGCTGGGATGCGAACCTCGAAGACTCGTCCGTCCATGACCTGGCCGTCGTCGGATCCCGTCTCTACATCGAGGCCTCCAGCTCCGGCTTCCGCGCGCTCAGAGCGACCGACGGTGGCGACACCGGCTGGGATCCGGGCATCGGCGAGTTCGACGGCGTCGACGAGCTCGAGAGCGACGGATCGACGCTCTACGTCGCCGGCAGCTTCGACGACGTCGACGGGACTCCCCGCGACGGCCTCGCCGCGTACGACGGCAGCGGAACGCTGACCGCCTGGGATCCCGGCGTGGACGGCCGCGTCGGCAAGCTCGCGGCCGCCAACGGCGTCGTCTATGCGGCGGGCAGCTTCACCGCGGTCGGCGGAGCCACGCGCGGCGGTCTCGCCGCGCTCGATCCGCTCACCGGCGACGCGACCGCGTGGGATCCGCCGAGCGTGACCTACGACGTCATGGCGATCGCGGCGACCAGCTCGACCGTCTACGTCGGCGGGACGTTCTGGGAGGTCGGCGGTCAGACCCGGCACGGCCTCGCGGCGATCGACGCGAGCAGCGGGACGCTGAGCAGCTGGGCGCCGGACGCCGGGCAGAAGGTTCACTCGCTCGCGATCTCCGGCACCAACCTCGTCGTCGGCGGCGGCTTCACCGCGATCGACGGCAGCGAGCGCTACCGCCTCGCGGCGTTCGACACGACGACCGAGAGACTGCTGCCGTGGCACGTGCGCACCGCGGGACAGGTCAGCGCGATCGTCCCGACCGGCGACCACGTCTACGTCGGCGGGCAGTTCGCCAGCGTCGGCGGCGTCAAGCGCGACAACGTCGCGGCGCTCGACGGCGACGGGAAGGTGCTGCCGTGGTCCCCGAACCCCAACGGCATGGTGCGGGCGCTCGCGGTCGACGGCACGACCGTCGTCGCCGGCGGCGAGTTCACCGAGTTCGGCGGCCAGCCGCGCAGCCGTCTCGCCGCGATAGACGGCACGAACGGCTCGCTGCTGTCGTGGGATCCCGAGGTCACCGGCGGCGCGGTCCGCGCGCTGACGATCGGCGACGGGCGCCTCTACGCCGGCGGCACCTTCACCGCCGTCGACGGCGACAGACGGACCTGGCTCGCCGCCTTCGAGACGAGCGACGGCAGCCTCACGCCGTTCGCGGCGGACATCACCTGGTCAGGACCCCACACCTCGCCGATCCCCGTGCCGACGCCGATATACGAGGATCCGCTGATCCCGGGCGTCTACGCGCTCGACGAGGACGGCGGGACGGTCTACGCCGGCGGACTCTTCGACGGCGTCGGTGGGCAGACGCGCACGCGCCTGGCCGCCTTCGACAGCGACGACGCGACGCTGCTGTCGTTCAGCCCGACGGTGACCGGCAGACCGATACCGAGAGGTCCGTTCGGGCCGGCGCCGAGACCGGGCCGCGTCAACTCGATCGTCGCGAACGGGGCGACTGTCTACGTCGGCGGGCAGTTCATCAGCGCCGGCGGCTCCGGCTACGGCCTCGCCGCGCTCGACGCGACCAGCGGCGCTGCCGACACCGGTTTCGCCGCCGGGTCGAGCATCGACGACATCAGCGAGGCGCTGGTGCTCGACGGAACGACGCTGTACAGCACGTTCAACGGTGTGCGCGCGATAGACACCACGACCGGCGCCTACGACGCGTGGACGCCGGCGGTCTGGAGCTACCACGCCGGTGCGATGGCGCTCAGCCTCGCCGGCGACCGGCTCGACGTCGGCGGCGAGCTGCGGAACGCCGGCGCGGTGCCGGCCTCCGGCTACGCCCGCTTCGACGGCTGACCGACGGGACGTGCCCGGCGGCGGTCGCGCTTCGGCGCGACCGCCGCCGCGGTCCCGCCGCGGCGCTGCTCAGTAGTGGTACGGCTCGTTCGCGAGGATCTTGTGGCCGCGGTAGATCTGCTCCAGCAGCACGACGCGCGCGAGCTGGTGCGGCAGCGTCAGCCTGCCGAGCGACAGTCTGTGATCGGCCTCGATCTGAAGGCCGTACGGGCCGCCGACGACGAAGCAGACGTCGCGCCCGCCTTGGCGCCGATCCTCCAGGAAACGGCTGAACTCGACCGAGTCGTACGACTGGCCGCCGATGTCGAGCAGCGAGACGTACGCGCGCTCGGGAATGCGTCTGGAGACCTGCTCGTCCTCACGCACCTCCACGAGCTCCACGCGGGCATGGCGCGCGAGCAGCTTCTGGTAGTGCTGGACGTCGTCTGCAAAGGGGGGCCGCAGCTTGCCGACGGCCAGGACGATGATGCGCACGACTGCGATACTAGGCCCCATGGACGACGACCGAGAGCGCCACATCAACATCCACTTCTCGCCAGACATCATGGCGGGGGTGTATTCGAACTTCGCAAACGTGAGCCACTCGGAGTATGAGTTCACCGTCACGTTCGCTCGTGTCGACCATGAGGTCGACGACGACGAGATCCCGGGCGTGGTCGTCTCTCGCGTCAATCTGTCGCCGCGCTTCATGCGTGAGCTGATCGACGCGATGGAGGACAACTACTCGAAGTGGCAGACGAGCGAGGGCATCAAGAACCTGCCCGAGTTCGGTGGTCCCGAAGACCCGCGCGGCGAGCAGTAGCCCGCCAGCTCACGCCCGCCTCCTTGTAGAGGTGGCACCAACGCGCCAGACCGGCGCGCTGCGTAAGACTCCGCGTCCATGCGCGTCGCCGTCGTCTCCGACATCCACGGCAATCGTCAGGCCCTCGAAGCCGTGCTCGACGCCGTCGAGGCGGTCACGGCCGACGAGCTGTGGTGCCTCGGCGACCTCGTCGGCTACGGCGCCGATCCCGACGCCTGCGTCGCGCTGATCCGCCGCTACGCGACCGTCTCGCTCGCCGGCAACCACGACCTCGCCGTGCGCGGCGACATCCCGCTCGACGAGTTCTCGGCCGGCGCGGCGCTGGCCGCCCGCTGGACCCAGGAGACGATCGCCGCCGACGCGCTCGACTACCTGCGCGGCCTCGAGTCGCAGAAGCTCGACGAGGCCGTCGGGCTCTACCACGCCAGCCCGCGCGACCCGGTCTGGGAATACGTCCTCTCGCCGCTCCAAGCGGAGCTCTGCTTCGACGTTCTGCGCCACAGAGTCGCGTGCATCGGCCATTCGCACGTGGCGCTCTCCTATACGCGCGGCGCCGGCAGAGCGGCGACCGGCGAGAAGCGCCTCGACGGCGACCTGCTCGACCTCGCCGACGGCGAGTGGCTGCTGAACCCCGGCAGCGTCGGCCAGCCGCGCGACGGCGACCCGCGCGCCGGTTGGCTGCTGCTCGACACCGACGCCTGGACGGCGGCCTTCCACCGCACCGAATACGACGTCGCCGCGGCGGCCGCCGCGATCCGCCGGGAGCGCCTGCCGGACTCGCTGGCCGACCGTCTCGCGCACGGCCAGTAGGATGGTGGGTCGATGCGCTTTGCCGTCAGCCGTGCTTCCAAAGCCATCTTGATCGGCGTGCTGGGCTGCGCCGCCGCCATCTTCGTCGCGTGCGGGGACAGCAACGGTCTCCTTCCCGGCGATCAGGCGAACAAGCTCAGCACCGCCCTCGATGGCGTCTCCGCTGCCTGCCAGGGCGGCGATGTGACCCGTGCCCAGGCGGCCGCGGCGAGATTCGGCGACGAGGTCGCCGGTCTCAGCGCCGCGAGCGTCGACAGAAGACTGATCCGCGGGCTGCGCCAGGGTGCCTCGACGCTGGAGGAGCTGGTCGTCGAGTGCGATCAGGAGACGATTCCGACGACCGTCGTCACGACGCCCGAGACGACGCCGACGACGCCGGCCACCACCACCCCGGCCGAGACGACGCCGGTCGAGCCGCCGGTGACGACGCCGACGACCCCGCCGGAGACGACGCCGACGACGCCGCCCGACACCGGCGGCGGCACCACGACCCCGCCGGACACCGGCGGCGGTACGACGCCGCCCGACACCGGCGGCGAAACGCCGCCCGACACGGGCGACACGGGCGACCCGAGCCAGCCCGACGTCAATCAGGGCAACCCCGGCGGCGCGCTCGCGCCCGGACAGGGAGGGACGCCGTGAGCCAGGCGATCGCAGGGCGCTACGAGCTGGAGCGGCGGCTGGGGATCGGCGGCATGTCGACCGTCCAGCTCGCCTTCGACCGCCGGCTGGAGCGCTACGTCGCCGTCAAGCTGCTCGCCGAGCACCTCGCCGACGATCCGTCGTTCGTCTCGCGCTTCCGCCGCGAGGCGCTGGCGGCGGCGCGGCTGGTCCACCCCAACGTCGTGCAGGTCTTCGACTTCGGCCTCGACGAGGCCCAGCACCAGCACTTCATCGTGATGGAGTACGTGCAGGGGCAGTCGTGCGCGGAGCTGCTGAGGGAGCGCGGGCACCTCGACGTCGAGGAGGCGGTCGAGATCCTCGTGCAGGCCTGTCGCGGTCTCGACTACGCCCACCGCAACGGCGTCGTGCACCGCGACGTGAAGCCGGGCAACCTGCTGCGCTCGCAGGACGGCGTCGTCAAGCTCGCCGACTTCGGGATCGCGAAGGCGACCGAGCAGTCGAGCATCACGCAGGTCGGCTCGGTGCTCGGCACCGCCGCCTACCTGGCGCCCGAGCAGGCGCGCGGCGAGGAGTCGGGCCCGCGCGCCGACATCTACTCGCTCGGCGTCGTCGCCTACCAGCTGCTGTCGGGCCGCCTGCCGTACGAGGCGACCTCGCTGTCGGAGCTGGCACTCAAGCAGCAGCGCGAGGCGCCGCTGCGGCTCGAGGACCTCAACCCGGACGTGCCGGCGACGCTGTCGCAGGCGGTCGCGATGGCGCTTGCGCTGGAGCCGGACGGTCGCCCCGCCGACGCCGAGGCATTCGGCCGCGCGCTGCGCGCCGGTGCCCGCGGCATCTCGCCGGTGACCGCGACCGACCAGACCGCCCACCTGCCGGCCGGCACCGCCGCGACGCGCGTGCTGCGCGGCGGGGCAGCCGCTGCCGCTGCCGCGGCGGCCGCCTCCGAGCAGCGCGAGCCGACCGGCG